>NZ_DASYTH010000412.1:0-5660 GCF_036002505.1 Actinophytocola sp.
CCGAGCAGCGCCGGGCCGGCCAGGAAGAGCAGCCCGTTGAGGATCGCGCCGCCGACGCACATCACCACGCACATCTCCAGCCAGTGCCGGGCGAAATGCCAGACCTGGCTGCCCAGACCAAGTCTCGGAGTCGTCGTCGCGTGCATTGCCTGCCGCCTCTCCGCCCGGTGCACGCATGACGGCCCGGGCATCGATCGGTCCTGATCCAGGTACCCGAGCCGCCGATGGGCGACACCTGCCGGTTTCTTTACCGTCTGAAGACGCCGTCTTGAGGTGACCGGCCGGCCCCGGAGCGTGTGACGATGAGAGCCGTGCTGGATGTTCGGCGACTTCTCGTGCTGCGCGCGGTCGCCCGGCATGGCTCGCTCGCCGCGGCCGCCCGGGAACTCGGCTACAGCCAGCCCGCGATCAGCCACCACATCCACCGGCTGGAAGCCGAAACCGGCGTTCGGCTGATCATCCGCGACGGCCGCGGCGTCACGCTCACCGAGGCCGGACGGGCGCTGGTGGCCCGCGCCGACGCGATCGCCACGGAACTGGCCGCCGCCGAGACGCAGCTGGCCGCGTTCGCCCGCACCGCCGCCGGCCACGTCCGGCTGGCCGCCCTGCCCAGCAGCAACGCCACCCTCGTGCCCGCCGCGCTGGCCGACCTGGCCGCCCGCGGCCTGGACATCACCGTCTCCCTCGTCGAGGCCGGCCCGGACCAGGCGTTCACCCTGCTGGAGCGCGCCGAATGCGACCTGGCCATCACCTTCGACCACCCCACCCTGCCCGCACCCGCCGGGCTAATGACGATGCCGCTGCTCGACGACCACCTGTTCATGGTCCTGCCCCTCACCCACCCGCTGGCCGGCGACGAGGAGATCGACCTGGCCCGGCTGGCCACCGAACCGTGGATCATCAGCGAACGCTGCCGCGCGCAGACAATTCACGCCTGCGCCCTGGCCGGGTTCACCCCGACCGTCGCCCTGGCCACCGACGACTACCAGCAGGCCGTGCCGCGGCTGGTCGCCGCCGGCCTCGGCGTCAGCCTCACCACCGCCTGCGTCAGCCGTGGCACCCGCCACCCCGACGTGGTCCTCGTCCCGGTCGCCGGCATCGCCCCCAGACGCATCATCGCCGCCCTGCCCGCCAACCCCCGCCCCACCGCCGCGGTCAGCGCCGTCCTGGACGCGCTGCAAAAGGCCGCCAGCCGGGGGGAATCCGGCACCGACGAAGAGATCCAGTAGCCCCTGGCGCCGCCGCCCGACCCGGTGAGCAGCGCCGGTCCTCGCCGCAGGACGGCCTCCCATACGTCCCCAGCGGCTTGATGGCGCGAACCGGTCACCGTGCCTCCAGGTCAGGCGGCCGGCGCAACAGCACGCCGGTGCAGCAGCGTCACCGCCCACACGCAGGCGCCGCCGTAGGCATGCAACGCGGCCGGAAACGCGCCCCCGACATCATCGGCCCCGACGCCGCGTTGATCGCGCCGGTCGAAGACGGTGGCCGGCACGCCGACGCGGATCAGCCGATCAATCGAGACCCCCAGCTGCCGGTGGTGCGCGGCCAGGTCCGCGTTCAGCGCGGCGACACCCGCACGCTGCCCGCCCGGTGCGTGACGGACGGGGAACTGCACCAGCGGCACATGCCGCTGCGGCATCCTCACAATGTCCGACGGCTTGAGCGTCTTTGGCTCGGGCGGCACCGCCAGCCGACCCGCCGCCAGTTGCGCCGCGACCGGAACCGCCGCCTGCGCCAGCCGAGCCGCCGCCTCCGCATACGCCACCGCGCAGCGGCACGCCGACGCGACAGCCGCCTCGTACCCGTCAACCCCCACACACCGGTCGGCAACCGCCCACGAGGCCGGCGCCGGACGCGGCTCACCGATCGATGCCAATGCCCACCGCTTACCCAACCGCGCCCGCGCGTAGGCAAGACCCGCGTCGCTGCACACCAGCGTCAGCGGCACCAACACCGCCAGGATGTCATCGAGCACATCGACGCCATCACCGACCGACAGGAAATCCAACAAGCTACCCATGCCGGGCTCCTGCAGGTGACGGGTCCGGACGCCGCCACTCTACGACCGGTCCCTATCGCCGACCATGAGCTGAACAGCCCCCATACCGTCACGCATCCGCCGCCGGCGCTCGTCCGGGTACCGGCCGACCGCGCGACCCCCACGGTCCGCGACCCGCGGCGATGCCGAGCGGCGCGTACCAAGATGCCGCGCGCCACCAGTGCGGCACACCACAGCACGGGCAGGGCCGTCTTCGCCGCCTGGGCCATCTCCAGGTCCGCTGCCACGGCGGTCGCGCTCCGGCGGGCCCGGGCCGGCAGGGTGGGCGAGCATCGCGCATGGATGCTGCGCAGCTTCGCCCTGGCCCTCGTCTTCATGACCTTCGACCTCGCCCGAATGGCCCTCGCCGGCGTGGGGCTGCCCCGCACATTCGTCTCCGCCTTGGGGCTGCTGCTCAGCGCCACCGCCAGCGTGACGGTGGCCGGGCTGTGGATCCGTCACACGCGAAGGCGGCCTCGAGCCCAGTCAGCGCCATGAGGGTACAGTCGGCCACCAGCCCGTCAGGATTTGGGCCGGGAAACATCTGCGGGCTGCCCTGTGGGCCGCGTATCGCAGGTAGCGCACCGGCGTGGTAGGCCACGAACGCGATGGCGGGCGGGGCGCACAGCTCGTTCATGACCACGTTCGCCGGTCCCGTCGTCGTCATAGCCCCGCGCATGTGCGCAGGATGGTCTCCCGGCAGCATGATGATCGACCGCGCCGTGCCGGCGTTCCATGGGTGCTCCTGCCGCGGTTAGGGTTTCCTCATGACCAGCCCGCAGGACGGTCGCGTCGGTGGCGCAGCCGAGTTGGGAGTTACCGCGCCAGCCGTGAGCAGTCCGCCCGGCGACGGTACGGCGGGTGTTCCGCTGACCGAGCGGATCCTGTCGCGGCTGCCCGGGCCCCGGCTGGCATGGATGCTCGTCTGGGCGCTCGTTCCCTGGCTGAATCTTGTCGCCGTTCGCGTGTCGGGCGCCGCGGAGTGGGCCGGCACCGGTGGCACGCCGGTGGGTGAGGTGCTCAACCGGACGGCGGTCAGCTGCGCGATTCTGCTGTCGCTGTGGGGTGCGGCCCGGATCACCGATGAGCTGCGACGCGTGGGCGGGGCTGACCGAGGTGGTCGAGCAGGACGAAGGTGATGTCCGGGCTGTGTTCCGCGGCATGGACAGCACGGTCGCTCCGCTGCTGCTGACCGCGGCCGGGGTTCTAGTCTTGCCGCTCGATGAGGCGCTGACCGGCGAACCGGGCGCCGCGGTGATCCAGGCGGTTACCTGGGTGGTGGTCGGCATCCCACTGTGGACGGCGGTCTGGGTCTATCTGACGCTGCAGCTGGGCCTCAACCGGCTGGGCCGCGGGCACCTCACCCTGCAGGGCTACCGCGGCGACCGGAGCCTCGGGCTGCGGCCGGTGGGCCGGCTGGCGTTCACCGGCTTCTGGATGCTGATCGGCAGCGTCGGCCCGCTGGTGCTCACCAACGTCTCCGACGCCGCGGGCGTGATCCTGGGGATCGCTGTGCTGGTGGTGGGGATCGGGCTGTTCTTCCTGTCGCTGCGCCGGCTGAACCGGCAGATGGTCGTGGTGAAACAGCGGGAGCTGGACCGGGCCCGTGTCCTGTACATGCAGGCGTACGACAAGGTTCGCGACCAGCCCACGCTGGAGGTGTTGCAGGGACAAGTCGGCCTGCTCAATGCGGCCGAGGCACTGGAGAAGCGGGCCGAACGTATCCAGGAATGGCCGTTTGATGAGGCCACCTTCGCCCGGGTGATCACCATCGCGTCCAGCGCCGTCGCGACCATCATCGCCCGCCTGCTGCTGGAGCAAGTCGGCCTGTAGGGCAGCCGAGCCGCGCTTCGACCTCCACGCCGGATCAAACACAGGCTGTCGATTCACGCGTCGTGTCGTGCTGGCGCATCCGCCGACCGTCGCATGCCGTTGGCTCTCCTGCCTGGACGACGGCGACGGCGCCGTACGTCGGCCTCTTCGATTCCGTTCCGCGGCTTCTGGATATGCCGGGAACGAGCTCGTTGATCCGCAACTATCTGGGCTTTCCGCGGGGCATCGGCGGTGGTGACCTGGCGCACCGGGCCTGGCAGCAGGCGGTGCTGTTCGGGGCCGAGTTCGTGTTCACGCACCCGGCCAACGGGCTCACGGCGCACGGCAATCAGTTAGTCGTCACGCTCGACGACGGCAGCGAGGCCGTTGCCCGGGCGGTGATCATTGCGACCGGCGTGAGCTATCGCCGCCTGGGCATCCCCGCGCTGGATCGCCTCGTCGGGACGGGCGTTTCTACGGGGCGGCGGGCGTCGAGGCGCCGGCGATGGCCGGTCAGGAGGTGTACGTCATCGGCGGCGCAAATTCGGCCGGGCAGGCCGCGCTGCACCTGGCCCGGTTCGCCGCCCGGGTCAGCTTGCTGGTGCGTGGCCAGTTACTGGCCGCCGGTATGTCCGACTACCTCATCACCCAGTTGGAGGCGACCTCGAACGTCGACGTGCGGCTGGGCACGCGGGTGGTCGACGGCCGTGGCGAGACCGGCCTCGAGGCGCTGACGTTGGAGGATGTCCGCACCGGTCGGCGCGAGGAGGTCGCCGCGACAGCCGTGTTCGTCCTGATCGGCGCGGAACCGCGTACCGACTGGCTGCGCGGCACGGTGGAGCTCGACGACCGTGGATTCGTCCTGACCGGCGGCGACGTTCCGCCGCCGGCCTGGCCGTTGCCGCGGACGCCCCTGCCGTTCGAGACCAGCCTGCCCGGCGCGTTCGCGGCCGGGGATGTGCGGTACGGGTCGGTCAAACGCGTCGCCGGCGCTGTCGGCGAGGGCTCGGTCACCGTGGGCTCCGTTCACCAATACCTGGCCGAACAGCTGCGAACACTCCACCGGAGGTAGGGCATCCGTCTCGTTCCGGCCAGCTCGACGAGTTGCGGCGAGCTTGATCGCCTAGCATCGCGAGGTTCGGGTACACCCCGGGTGAAGAGACCGCCGTCGTCCCAGTGGATCGGGAGGTTGGCGAGGATGGCCCTCGACGAGGAGCCGGCAGGCGCGCAGCACAGGCCGGCCATCGCTGACCGGATACCAACTTTCGCCCTGCTCGGCGCCAACGTCGTCTCATCGGTGGGCAACAACATCACCCTGCTGGCAGTCCCATGGTTCGTCCTGGAGACCACCGGAAGTGGTGTCAGGATGGGCATGCCGGTGCCGCGATGGGCATCGGTGGGGTGCGCACAACGGTCGAGGCCCAAGGCGTTTTCCCTCCGAGGAATCTGCCATCAGCCTCCGTCGTCCGTACCCCCGGGGGCTAGTGACCTTCGACCCCCGCCCGGGGTGCCGTTGGCCTGTACCCCGGCCCGGTACCCAGGAGCACGGTTTGAGGTATCTCGCAACGGGATGGGGACGTCATGAGACGGCAACATGGCTACGTACGCCATCGCCCTGGCGATCCTCGTTGTCGGCCTCGCCGCGCTCGGGGTGCCGGCAGGCACGCTACCCATCGCGGCGCTCGTGCTGACCTGCCCACTCATGATGATGTTCATGATGTTCGGCATGCAGGGCGGGGCCCTGCGGCGCGGATCACAACGAACACCGCAGCCGGGCGCCTGAGGACACAGGACCAGGAAACCACCGTCG
>NZ_DASYTH010000413.1:0-5089 GCF_036002505.1 Actinophytocola sp.
GTACGTGCTGTGGTCAGCCACCGTGCGACCCGCGGGCTTCCTGTCCCGGGCCTCGGTCCTCATGTCCAAGCACTGGATGAACAAGGTATGGAGCTGGGACCACTGCTTCAACGCCCTCGCGCTCGCGGACGGAGCACCGCAGCTGTCCTGGGACCAGTACCAGATTCCGTTCGATCATCAGGACGCCGCCGGTGCCCTGCCCGACTCGGTGACGCACTCGGAGATCCTCCACAACTTCGTCAAGCCGCCCATCCATGGTTGGGCCCTGGGGCAACTGCGCCATCTCGTCACCGACCTGACCACCGCTGACCTTGCCGGTGCCTATGAGCAACTGGAGCGCTGGACGATGTTCTGGCTCATCCAGCGCCGGGCGCCCGACCGTGACCTGCCGTACTACCAGCACGGCAACGACAGCGGCTGGGACAACGCCACGACCTTCGACCCCGCACGAACCGTCGAGTCCCCGGACCTCGCCGCGTTTCTCGTGCTCCAGCTCCGCGAACTCGCCGAACTGGCCCAAGAGCTGGGCCACCCCGCCGAAGCCGGAACATGGACGTCCGCCGCCGAGGACATGCGCTCGGCGCTGCTGGAGTTGTGGACCGGGCAGGAGTTCGTCGCGCGCGCCGCCGGTTCCGAGCGGACCTGGACCAGCACCAGCCTGCTCAACCTGATGCCGATCGTGCTCGCCGGCGAGTTGCCCGAGCGGATCCGGCACACGCTGGCGCAGCGCATCCGCCGGCACCTCACCCCGTACGGCCTGGCCACCGAGCTGCCGACGTCTCCCCACTACCAGGCCGACGGCTACTGGCGCGGACCCATCTGGGCCCCGGCCACCGTGCTCATCGAGGACGGGTTGCGCCGCAGCGGGTTCGCGAACCTGGCCGACGAGATCAGCGGCCGGTTCCGGGCTCTGTGCGAGCACTCCGGTTTCGCCGAGAACTTCGACGCGCTCACCGGCGCCGGCCTGCGGGACCGCGCCTACACCTGGACGGCCAGCGCCTACCTCATCCTCGCCGCCGCGCACGAACAGCGCCGCTCGCGGACGGGTGCCGGCGACGTCCTCGCGTCGAGCCCGGAGCGATGAGTTCTCCCGGCCGGAGCGTCTCAATGTCCGTCCCGCAACCGAAACCGGACGGAGGAGCGGCTCATGGCAAAGGTCGTCGCGGATATCAGCATGTCCCTGGACGGGTTTGTGACCGGACCCGATGCGGGCCCGGACCGGGGTCTGGGCCGAGGTGGCGAGCCGCTGCACGCCTGGGTGGCCAGCGACCACGAGGTCGACCGGCGGATGCTGCGCGAGGTCGCCGAGGCCCCCGGTGCGGTGGTGATGGGTCGCCGGCTGTTCGACGTCATCGACGGACCGCACGGCTGGAGCGACGAGATGGGCTACGGCGCGCGGCATGCCGCCCGGCCGCCGTTCTTCGTCGTCACCCGCTCGGCGCCGGAGAAGGTTCGGCTCGATCTCGACTTCACGTTCGTCACCGCCGGGCTGGCCGCGGCGATCGAGGCGGCTCAGGCAGCAGCCGGGGACCGGGACGTGTTCGTGATGGGCGGCGGCGACGTGATCCGCCAGTGCGTCGACACCGGGCTCGCCGACGAGCTGATCATCCACCTGTCCCCGGTGGTGCTCGGCGGGGGCACTCCCCTGCTGGCCGGCTGCCACCGCCGCCGGCTCGTCCAGCGCGACGTGCGCACCTCGCCCACGGCCACCCACCTGACCTACGCGGTGCACACCGGTTGAATGACATCTTCACCCGATGGGCGGGAATGCAACGTCACGTTCATGCCCTGGTAGTACAGCCGTAGATCGTGATGTTCGTTCGTGCTGAAGGCCGCCTTGGCGAAGTCTGGCCCTGCGAAGGGGCCTTCAGGCCGCGGCAGACCGTCTCTGGGCCACCAGGAGCCACTCCGGCATCACCAGTATCCGGAGCTCGGGCGCCGGAGAACCCTTTCCGCTCCCGCGGGGACATCCAGCGTTGGCCGGCTGGCGGCGGCTCGGAGCCTGATGTCCTGAAGGGACCCTTCCTGTCATGGAACGTCCCGAAGGCGTCCTTCAGGGCATCGCCGAAGATCACGAAGTGCGGCTGCTGTACTCACAACTTGTTGATCTTCACGCGGTTGTCGGTCCGGTGGTCGAACACGGGGCCGTGAGTTGCGGCGTCCCCGAGTTCGACCGCTGGTGAACTGTCGATGCCCGATGGTGGGTGCTGGGTTCAGCAGCTGATTCGGGTGTCGCCGGTGTCGGTCTGGCAGGTGTCGGTGCCGTTGCCGCCGTTGGCGGTGTCGCCGCCGACGCCGTCCTGCAAGGTGATGTGGTCGGCGCCGTTGGAGCCTTTCAGGGTGTCGGTACCGTCTACATCGGACAGGGTGTCGTCGCCGTTCTGGCCGTCCAGGACGTCGTTGCCCGGCCCGCCGTCGATGGTGTCGTCGCCGTTGTCGAAGATCAGTCCGAGCAGCCCGGACAGGAGGTCTTCGCCGTATGTCTGGTCATTGCCGGCGTCGGCGTAGATGGTGTCTTCGCCGTTGCCGCCGTTGAGCAGGTCGTTGCCGTCGCCGCCGTGCAGCACGTCGTTGCCGTCGCCACCGGCGACGGTGTCCGCGCCGGTGCCGGCGAAGATGGTGTCGGCGCCGCCCTTGCCGTCGATGGTGTCATCGCCGCCCAGTCCGCAGATCACATCGGTGCCGTTGGTGCCGGTGAGGGTGTCGTTGCCGGTGGTGCCGACGATGGTGCAGCCGCGCACATTGGCGATGGTGGTGGTCTGGGCCGCGGTGTTGTTGCCCGGGTTGGGGTCGGGCTCGGCGGCCGACACCGTGCCGGTGGCGGTGATCGACCCGGTGGCCTGTGGCTCCACGGTGACCGTCACCGTCGCCGCCGGGCCGACCCCGAGGCTGCCCAGCGCGCAGCTGACCGTGGGTGCGGTGATCGTGCACGAACCCTGCGAGGCGACCGCCGAGGCGATCAGGTTCGCCGCGCCGGACAGGGTCAGTTGGGTGGTCACGCCGGTCGCGGTGGCGGGGCCGGCGTTGGTGACGGTCTCGGTGTAGGTGTAGGTGTCGCCCAGCGCCACCGGATCAGCCGAATCCGCCACGGTCACCGCCAGGTCGGGTCGGTCGTAGGTGTACCGGTCGGCTGGGCTGGTGGCGCTGGTGCCGGCCGGGGTGGTCACCGTGACGTCCACCGTGCCACCGGCGTGCGCCGGGACGGTCGCGGTGACGGTCAGGTCGTTGAGCACGGTGACGTTGGTGGCCGGCGTGGTGCCGAACAGCACCGCCGAGGTTCCGGCCAGGTGGCTACCGGTGATGGTGACCGCGGTGCCGCCGGCCACCGGCCCGTGGTCGGGATTGAGGCTGGTCACGATCGGTGGTGCGGCGGCCATGCCGACGGCGATGGGGGTGTTGCCGACGGTGATGGTGCCGGTGACCGTGTTCGTGCTCGTGTCGATCACCGACACGTTGCCGCCGCCGCCGTTGGTGACGTAGGCGGTGCCGCCGGCCGGGTCGACCAGCACGGCGATGGGGGTCGTGCCGACAGTGACGGTGCCGGTGACCGTGTTGGTGGCGGTGTCGATCACCGCGACGTTGTTGGCGTTGGCGTTAGTCACGTAGACGTGGGCGCCGTCCGGGGTGATCGATACCCCTTCGGGGCTCCCGACGGGAATGAAGCTGCTGATGGTGTTGGTGGCGGTGTCGATCACCGAGACGTTGTTGCTGTTGAAGTTGGCCACGTAGGCGTGCGCCCCGTCCGGGGTGACCGCCACCGCGAATGGGGTGCGGGCGTTGGGGTCGGAGATGGTGGCGGCGACCGTGTTCGTGGCCGTGTCGATCACCGACACGGAACTGTTGACGAAGTGAGCCACATACGCGCGGGCGCCGTTCGGAGTGAAAGCCAGACCGTTGGGGTCATGGTCAACCGTGATGGTTGCGGTGACCGTGTTGGTGGTCGTATCGATCACGTTGACAGCACCGACGCCGACGCTGATGAAGCCGGTCACATAGGCGTGGGCGCCGTCCGGGGAGACCGCCACCGAACGTGGGAAGCGGGCGGTCGCGATCGTGGCCGTCACCGTGTTCGTGCTCGTGTCGATCACCGACACGTTGTCGCTGCCCTGGTTGACGACATAGACCTGGTCGCTGTCCGGGGTAACGGCCACCCCGGAGGGGAAGGAACCGACCGGGATGGTCGCGGTGACCGTCCCGGTCACGGTGTCGATGGCCGAGACCGAATTGCCACGCAGGTTGGCGACATAGGCCATCCGATGCCCGGTCTGGGCCTGCGCCGGGGCAGCGGCGGCCACCACCAACGCACTGACCAGCACCGTACTCGCCAGCCCCGCCACTACCCGGGTGAGCCGGTCCAATACGTTGAATCTGGGTCTTCGAGTCACAGATATCATCTGTCTCCCACTTCGGTCCTGGGCGGCGTGAGGCGCCGGAAGAAATCAACGGACAACCCAACTCCACACCACCAGAATTGGTGAGACCAGAGTCTTCAGGCCCAAGTCGGACCCAATCGTCTACCACGCTCCGTATCGGCTCGCCGGCTGCCACAGCTATTCGGGTGGATGCACTGGTCCGATTGAGTTAACCAGTCGAATTACACACCCACAATTCATCTGGGCGTTGCTCGGCCGCCATTGCTGGCCGGCTGAGCCGTCGCAGGTGGAGAGATGTACCGCAGTGCCGGATGTGGCGCCGGAGCCCTTGACGGTCAGGCACGTGAACAGGACTGTGGCTGGCCTAAACAGTGCGCAACGTAGGGCTGGCTCTCTGATAAAGGTCAGAGAGACCAGCCTGTAGCCCTCTTTCGTCATCGGCCACCATATTCCGGCGGGGCACATGGCGTCGGCCATCTATGAAGGGACGGAAACGACGGAATGCGCCGCGACCCCGATGGACGGCACCCGGCCGGTGGCCTACTAGGGAAAGCAACGTCACGTTGCTCCCCAACCCACGGCTGTTTCAAGATCACCTGAGTGGTTGCTGTTTGCTGATGGGACTGTGGTGACGCCAGGTACTCCAGTGGCTGGCGAAGTCGTGCGACGAAGGACGCTTTCCTCACGCTGGGCGTGAGAAAGGACGCCTTCCTCGC
>NZ_DASYTH010000414.1:0-2559 GCF_036002505.1 Actinophytocola sp.
GCTGGTGGCGAACCTGAACGAACAGATCCGCAAGGCGCGCGTCGGCCTGATGGACGGGCCTCCGGTGCTGCTGCCGCCGTTCGACGTCGAGGCGGTCTTGCGCGGCTGGCGCGAGCGCCGTCTCAAGCCTCCTCGGTGAGATCCAGCGGGTCGGCGGTGAGCGTGTTGCAGCTGACGAACGCCAGCTGGATCTCGACGTCGGTGAACCACAGGTACGGCAGCGTGAGGGGCGGCGGCGATTCCGGAGTGAACGTGACCCGGAAGAGTCCGAACAGCTTGCCGGAGAAGCTGGGCGTGTAGAACTTCACGTCACCGTCGGTGGTCAGCGCGTTGCTCTTGATGAGCGTGGTGTGGCCACCGGGCTCGGGGATGGTCAGCGAGAACGGCTTGGTCACCGACTTGGACATGCTGAATTTCAGGCTCCGGAGCGGCCCGTCGGCGGTCTGCAGGTCGACCGTGCCGTCGTAGGTGGAGTCGTACATCTGCAGCAGCTTGCCCTCGAGCAGGCCGCCCTTGACCGACACCGCGGGGACGCCGTCGGGGCTGGTCTGCTTGTCGAGCACGCGCGGGCCGAGGCACGGAACGTCCGGAAGGGACGGCGTCGGGGACGGAGACGCCGACGCCGACGGATCGCTCGATGGGCCGCTGGGCGTACCGGGCGCGGGGTTGCCAGGAGCGGGATTGCCGGGCGCGGGATTGCCAGGAGCCGGCGGCGCGGGCGTCTGCGACGTGCTCGGGGAAGCCGACGGCGACGGGCTGGCACTGGGGGACGGGCTCGGTGACGCGTCCCCGCCAATGCCGAGGAGCTTGCCGACACCGTCGACGAGGTTGTTCCAGCCGTCGACGATAGGGTTGCCGGTGCCGTCCGAAGGCGACGGGGTGGGTGTCGGTGATCCCTCCGGGTCGGCTGTCTCGTCCTCCTGCGGCGTGGTCTTGGCTGGTGCCTTCGCCGCGGACGTGCGCGGCTTGGCCGTCGCCTGCTTCTTGGTCGCCGGCGTGGCCTGCCGGGCCAATTCCTTCTTGGCCTCGGCGACCGGGCGCGAGGGCATGCCCTCCGGGCAGTCGGCGGCGCGGGCCGGACTGCGGCTCCCGCCGGCGAGCACCGCCGCGGTCACGACCAGGGGAACGAGCGTGATGACGAACAGCTTCCGGTGGGCTCCCCGTTCCGATGGTGGTCGGGGTTCGCCGGGTCGGTCGTCGAAGCCGGGCAGGATCTCGGTCGGCGGGTCCGAGACGTACGGTGAGCGGGGCGGAAGGTCGGAGCCGGACAGGATCTCGGTCGGCGGGTCCGCGGCGTACGGTGAGCGCGGCGGACGGTCGGAGCCGGCGATGGCGTCCTCACCGTCCAGCGTCGACGGTGCGGCAGGGCGGTCGGACGAGCCGTCGTCCACCGCGTCGAACTCCTCGACGGTGTCGGGATCACCGTCGGGCTCGGCCCCGTCGGGCTCGGCCAGAGTGCCGGACTCGTCCTCGGTGGACGGCGGGTGCGCGGCGCGAGGCGGGCCCCAGGCGATCGGGAGCGCGCCGCCCACGATGCCCATCAACATGCCGAGACCGACGCCGCCCAGGTTGAGGCCGAGGAACGAGTACAGGGCGGTCAGCACCCCGATGATGCCGTAGAACAGGCGCTGCGCGGGCGTTACCCAGGCCAGCACCCCGCAGAGCACCAGGACCGCCGGCAGCACATAGGAGAGATAGCCCTCCTGGCCGAAGTGGACCTGCATGTCCTGCAGCGTGAGGTTCGCGCTGAAGAACAGCTCCGACGCCGACAGCAGCAGGAACAGGCCGCCCCAGAACGGGCGAGTCCGCCGCCACCGCTGGAACCTGCTCCAGGCGCTTTCCGTTGCCACGTACCCTCCAGGAACCTCTGCCGCGCACGGCATGGCGGAGGCCCGCGGATGTGGTCCGCGGGCCCCGATTCTTACCTCAGAAGCATTCGGCGGGCTTCTTGTTCGCGAAGTCCGTGTTGATCTTCAGGTTGAGCCCGCGAAGCGTGAACGTACCGGCCTGAGTGGAGTAGGCGACCTGCTCCAGGTCGGTGATGGTGACGTCCTTGGCTTCCTGCGCGAAACCGCCGACGGCGCCGTGGGCATCCTCGCCGCCCTTTGTCAGCTTCGACGCGTCCGCGCCGATGGAGATGTCGTGGAACGTGGCGTTGCCGCGCAGCTCGGTCAGGCCGATCAGCAGGTTGTCGGCCTCGGCCGGGTGCTTATCGTCGGTGCCCGCGCGGATGGTCAGGCTGACCGGCGAGCCGTTCGGGTGCACCGACTGGCACAGGTTGTAGAGCGTGGCGTGCTTGATGCCCGAGACGGCCACCGGGATCGGCTGGCCGTTCACAGTGGTGTGGGCATCGCTGTACTGGGCGAACCCGTCGCCGACGAGCGTGTCGGCCTTGATCTTGAAGGCCTGGCCCGACACGGTGAGACTGGCGGCGAACGCGCCGTTGGCCAGGCCGATGACCAGGCCCGCGGCGGCGACGGTGGGTACGCCCACCGCTACGGCGAAACGGCGCCAGTTGGTGCGACCGTACGCCGGATCGCCTTGCGCATCCTTCACGGA
>NZ_DASYTH010000415.1:0-5584 GCF_036002505.1 Actinophytocola sp.
TCCGTGAAGGATGCGCAAGGCGATCCGGCGTACGGTCGCACCAACTGGCGCCGTTTCGCCGTAGCGGTGGGCGTACCCACCGTCGCCGCCGCGGGCCTGGTCATCGGCCTGGCCAACGGCGCGTTCGCCGCCAGTCTCACCCTGTCCGGGCAGGCGTTCAAGATCCAAGCCGACCAGCTGGTCGGTGACGGGTTCGTGCAGTACAGCCAGGTCACCCAGGACGTCAACGGCAAGCCGCTGCCCCTGGCCATTTCCGGCATCAGCCACGCGACGCTCTACAACCTGTGCCAGTCGGTGCACCCGGACAAGTCGCCGGTCAGCCTGACGATCCGGGCCGGCAAGGACCACGATCACCCGGCCGTCGCGGACAACCTCCTGATCGGACTGACCGATCTGAGCGGCGACGCCACGTTCACCAACATCGACATCGGCCTGGACGCCAGCACGACGAGCAAGGCCGGCCAGAAGGCGAAGACCACCTCGCACGGGTTTGCGCAGGAGGCTGACAGGGTTGTCATCGACGGCCTGAAGCAGACCGCCTATTCCACTCAGGCGGGCACGTTCAAGCTCACCGGACTGAGCTTGAAGATCAACACCGACTTCTCGGGCAAGAACGCGCCCGACGAGTGCTACTGACGTAACACCCGGGGCCCGCGGAACTCACCCTCCGCGGGCCTTGGCCATGCCGTGGGCGGCCGAGGTTTCTGGAGGGTACGTGGCAACGCACAGCGCCTGGAGCAGGTTCCGCCATTGGCGGCGGACCCGCCCGTTCTGGGGCGGCCTGTTGCTTCTGCTGTCGGCGCTGGAGCTGTTCCTCAGCGCCAACCTGACGGTGCAGGACATGCAGGTCCACTTCGGTCAGGAGGGCTATCTCTCCTATGTGCTGCCGGTGGTCCTGGTGCTCTGCGGGGTGCTGGCCTGGATAACGCCCGCGCAGCGCCTGTTCTACGGCATCATCGGGGTGCTGACCGCCCTGTACTCGTTCCTCGGCCTCAACCTGGGGGGCTTCGGTCTCGGCATGTTGGTGGGCATCGTGGGCGGCGCGCTCACGATCGCCTGGGGCCCTCCTCGCGCGGCGCACCCGCCGTCCACCGAGGACGAATCCGGCACTCTGGCCGAGCCCGACGGGGCCGAGCCCGACGGTGATCCCGACACCGTCGAGGAGTCCGACACGGTGGACGACGGCTCGTCCGACCGCCCTAGTGCACCGTCGACGCTGGACGGTGAGGACGCCATCGCCGGCTCCGACCTTCCGCCGCGCTCACCCTACGCGGCGGACCCGCCGACCGAGATCTTGTCCGGCTCCGACCTTCCGCCGCGCTCACCGTACGTCTCGGACCCGCCGACCGAGATCCTGCCCGGCTTCGACGACCGTCCCGGCGAACCCCGACCACCGTCGGAACGGGGAGCGCACCGGAAGCTGTTCGTCATCACGCTCGTTCCCCTGGTCGTGACCGCGGCGGTGCTCGCCGGCGGGAGCCGCACTGCGGCCCGCGCCGCCGACTGCCCGGAGGGCATGCCATCGCGCCCGGCCGCCGAGGCCAGGAAGGAATTGGCCCGGCAGGCCACGCAGGCGACGAAGAAGCAGGCCACGGCCAAGCCGCGCTCGTCCGCGGCGAAGGCCCCGGCCAAGACCACGCCGCAGGAAGACGAGACGGCCGACCCGGAGGGATCACCGGCACCCACCCCGTCGCCGTCGGACGGCACCGGCAACCCGATCGTCGACGGCTGGAACAACCTCGTCGACGGTGTCGGCAAGCTCCTCGGCATTGGCGGCGACCCGTCACCGACCCCGTCCCCCAGCGCCAGCCCGTCGCCGTCGGCTTCCCCGAGCCCGTCGCAGACACCCGCGCCGCCGGCACCTGGCAATTCCGCGCCCGGCAATCCCGCCCCCGGTACGCCCAGTGGCCCGTCGAGTGACCCGACGGGGTCGGCGTCTCCGTCCCCCACACCGTCCCTTCCGGACGTTCCGTGCCTCGGCCCGCGCGTGCTCGACAAGCAGGCCAGCCCCGACGGCGTGCCGGCGGTGTCGGTCAAGGGCGGCCTGCTCGAGGGCAAGCTGCTGCAGATGTACGACTCCACCTACGACGGCACGGTCGACCTGCAGACCGCCGACGGGCCGCTCCCGAGCCTGAAGTTCAGCATGTCCAAGTCGGTGACCAAGCCGTTCTCGCTGACCATCCCCGAGCCCGGTGGCCACACCACGCTCATCAAGAGCAACGCACTGACCACCGAGGGTGACGTGAAGTTCTACACACCCAGCTTCTCCGGCAAGCTGTTCGGAATCTTCCGGGTCACGTTCACTCCGGACTCGCCGCCGCCCCTCACGCTGAAGTACATGTGGTTCACCGACGTCGAGATCCACCTGGCGTTCGTCAGCTGCAAGACGCTCACCGCCGACCCGCTGGATGTCACCGAAAAGGCCTGAGACGGCGCGCGCGCCAGCCGCGTACGACCGCCTCGACGTCGAACGGCGGCAGCAGCACCGGAGGCCCGTCCATCAGGCCGACGCGCGCCTTGCGGATCTGTTCGTTCAGGTTCGCCACCAGCTCGCGTACCGCCTCCTCGGACGAGCGCCGGTCGACCAGCTTCTGCACGTCCTCGGCCTCCCGGCGCAGCTGCAGCGTCGGCGGCAGCACGCCGGACGTGCCACCCTCGCGGCGCAGCCAGTCCTTGACCCACCAGTCCTCGTCGTACTCCTGGCCGGCGTCGGGGAGCGGCTTGCCCGTACCCGGCAGGTTGTCGAACTCGCCCCGCTCACGGGCCTCCCGGAGCTGGCGGTCGATGGACGACTCGTACCAGTGGTCCATGCCCCCATGGTAGTGGCGCACCGACAAAACGGGCGGTAGCGACGCTTCGGCCCACACCGAAGTGTCACAGCCGCACAATGGGCGCATGACCGCACCGCAACTCGCGTCACTGGCCGGGCTGCTCGCCGACGACACCCGGGCGGCGTTCCTGCTGGCGCTTCTGGACGGCCGCGCCTGGACCGCCAGCGAACTGGCCGGACACGCTCGCGTCGCGCCCGCGACCGCCACCGAGCACCTGCACAAGCTGGTCGCCGGCGGCCTGCTCACCGAGCGGCGCCAAGGCCGGCACCGGTACGTGCAACTCGCCGGCCCGCACGTCGCGCAGCTCATCGAGGACCTCACCTCGCATGTCGAACCGCGGCCCGGGGCGCCGCGGACCCTGCGCGCGGCGACCGCCTCGGCCGCGCTCACCCGCGGCCGGACGTGCTACGACCACCTGGCCGGAAAGCTCGGCGTCGCCATCACGGACGCGTTGACCCGCGACGGCCTGCTGACCCAGGAGGCGGGTTTCGCACTCACTGGCCGGGGCGTGGCGTGGCTGACCGGCACGCTCGGCGCCGACCTGGACGTGCCCGGATCCAGACGGCCGTTGGTCCGGGGATGCCTCGACTGGACCGAGCGACGCCAGCATCTTGCCGGCGTCGCCGGCGCCCGCCTCTGCCGGACGTTGCTGGACCGTGGCTGGATCGCCCGCATCGGCTCGGGCCGCGCCGTCCGGGTGACGCCCGACGGCACGCGGGGATTGACGCAGCTGTTCGGCGACGAGCCGGCCTGGACCGCATTTGCTTGACGTAGGTTGAGGCGAAGTCTCGCAGCAGCCCGGAGGCCGTCATGCCGTACTCACCCACCCGCTCCATCGAGGGAACCGTCATCGCGATCACGGGCGCCAGCTCGGGGATCGGCGCCGCCACCGCGGCCGCGCTGGTCGACGCGGGCGCGCGGGTGGCCGTGTGCGGCCGGCGCGAGGACCGGCTGGCCAAGCTGGTCACCGAGCTCGGCGACGACAAGGTCGTACCGGTGGCGGGCGACGTGCGCGACCCCGCGCTGAACGACGCCCTGGTAGCCGCGGCCGTGCGGAAATGGGGCCGGCTCGACACCATGGTCGCCAACGCCGGCATCGGCGCGTACGGGGGGATCATGGACCTGGACGACGCGGAGCTGACCGAGATGGTGGAGACGAACGTCCTCGGCACGGTGTGGAGCGTCCGCTCGGCGGTGAAGCAGTTCCGGTCCCAGGGTGATGGCGGCGATCTCGTCATCGTCGCCTCGGTCGCCGGTTTCCGCGGCGGCGCCGACGAGGCCGTCTACGCCGGCACCAAGCACGCGCAGGTCGGTCTCGCCGGCTCGCTGGACCGGGAGCTGCGCGCCGAGGGCACCCGCGTCACGCTGATCTGCCCGGCCGGCACACACACCGAGTTCGCCATCGGGGCGGGTCGCATCGAGGGCTCGGCGGTGCTCGACTCGTACCTGCACCCGGAGGACGTGGCTCACGCCGTCCGGGTGGTGCTGGAGCAGCCGCGCGCGGTCCGGACCACGGTCTGGCAGATGTGGAGCATGCAGCAGCAGAGCTGACGCGGTGCCGCTCGTCAGCGGTTCTCCTCGATGTACTTCTGCGGGTCCTTGTCCTCGAAGCTGAGGCCCTTGCCCTGCGGGTGCTCGCCGTAGAAGGTGAGCCAACGCACCGCCAGCTCCCGGCGGAGCTGCGGCGTCGCGTGCTTGCGGAAGTCGGGCAGCACCTCGTCCTCCTCCTCGCGGAGGTGGTCGCTGTTCTCGGTCCGCGTCTTCCACACGCCGGCCCACCACTGGTCGGACCCGACGGGGTGCCGGTTCGCCTCATGGATCCCGTCACGGATCTTGTTGTGGTCGCGGATCGCGTCCTCGGTCTCCTCGACCGCCTCGTCGCTCGCGACATCGACGAGCAGATGGGGGTACAGGATAAGTTCCTCGGCATCCGCGTGGACCTCGAGATGCAGCGCCAGGGGCTGCCAGAGCGCGCGGAGCTCCTCGTTCGTCTTGGCGTCGTCGAGCCTGGCGAACCCGACCCGGAACGCGTGATGGTCGTCGAGGATCAGTGCCGTGATGTCGTCCATGCCGAGCACCGTAACCCGCCCGTCGCCCGGCACCCGGCGACGGGCGGCGCGCGGTGACCCGGCCGCGCCGGCCGAGACGCGGTCAGCCGGCCGTGCCGGCCGAGACGGAGTCGGGCTCCGCAGCGGTGGCGGCCGCGGCCGCCGGCGCGGATCGGCTCGACCGCCGGTAGGCAAGCACACCGAGCACGACGCCGGCCAGCCCGAGGACGATCCCGGCGATCCCGTACGGCGTACCGTTGCCGTCGCCCTTGGTGTCCGCGGCCGCGACGCTCGGCCCGGCGGTGGCCGCGGCGGCACCCTCGGCTGCCGAAGGCGTCAGGGTCAGCACCGGCGCCGGGTGCTCCGGCTCGGTGCTATCCGTGGTCGGCTCGTCGATCCACCGCACGACGTTACCGTCCGAGTAGCCACCCTGGGTGGCCGTCTTCGGGTTGACCGTGACGTGCGCCGCAGCCGGTGCCGCGAGGGCGAGGGTCAGGGCGCCGACCGTACCGGCCACGACGGCCGCACGCTTCAGCAGGGAACGGGTCATGCTCGAAACCTCCGCGGGGGTCGGAGTTTCGCCCGGTGCCGGGCACGGTCGTTGGTCGGCCCCCGGCACGGATTAGTTCCCAGCTGGTGATCAGGCTTTCGGGAGGCGTACCTCCACCCGCAGGCCAGGGTTCGCGTCACTCAAGGTCACCATGC
>NZ_DASYTH010000416.1:0-9017 GCF_036002505.1 Actinophytocola sp.
CCAACGTTTCCACCCACCGCGGCGGTCAGTCCGCCAGCCGGTTGATGATGATCTCCTGCCCGGCATGCTGGCTCAGCTCGAAGCTGTCGACCACGTAGACCGCGCACATCACGCCGAACGCCTTGGCCTTCAAGAAGAACAGCTTGTTCACCGCCGCGAGCGACCTGGTCATGCTGTTCGGACCGTGGTTCGCGTCCTGGGTGAAGATAGTTCCCTTGTCGGTGCCGAGAACGTCCTCAGCGGTCAACTCCTTGCGCGCGGTCACCGTCGCCGCGCTCCTCAGCGTGATCCTGATCTGGGTCGCCGGCACGACGCCCGACCGGAACGTCGCCCGGATCCGGTCGCTGCTGCCGCCGTTGGTGATCAGCTGGCCGTCCAGGTCGTCGAGGTCGACCTCGAGGATCGACGGGCCGAACAGGCATTCGTGGATGGCCTCGACGCCTACCCCGCCGGCCGGACGTGCCGCGGCCGAAGCCTCGAGCGCTACCGGCTGTTCGGCGCGGTCCGCGCGGCGCTGGCCGAGGTCGCTACCCGCCGGCCGCTCGCGGTGCTGCTGGATGACCTGCACTGGGCCGCCGGCGGAACGGCCGAGCTGCTCGCTCATCTGCTCCGGCAGCCGCCGCCGGGACCGGTGCTGTTCGCCCTGGCCTACCGCCCCCGGCAGGTCCGCGCGGCGCTCGGGGTCGTGATCGACTCGACCCCGGCGGCGACCCGGATCCCGCTCGGCCCGCTCTCGCCGGCGAGGCGGCGTCCCTGGTCGGGCCCGCGGCCAGCCCCGATCTGTACGCGGCCAGCGAGAGCCACACCCATCGCCGTTCGGCAACCAAACACTGATCACGGACAGCGATCACACAGGTCACCGCGCCGGTGCACGGCCGGCAACACCAGCCCCGCCAGGACCCGGTGTCGTGCGGACGTGATCAGGCCAGCGCCCAGTGGCCCTCAAGTTCCTGCCGTTGACGTCCAGTGCCCCGAAGGCCGCCTTCAGGGCACTGGCCTGGCCGGCTGGGCGCGCTCCAGCCAGGGCCGCCAGCTCGCGGCGCACTGGGCGGGCTCGGTCCACGGCTGCGAGCAGCGCACCATGCGGGTGCCCGGGCGGTCCAGCCAGCGGAGGATGGCGGCGACCTCCTCGGCGGGGGCGCCGCGCAACGGTCCCGGCCCGGGTCGCACCGTTTCCGCGGCGGCCACGAGTGCCTCCACCACCGGCATCGGCGGCACACCTCGGCGGGCGACCCCGGCCGAGGCCAGCCGCCCGTGCCTGACCACCGCGAACTGCCAGCCCCGGTCCCCGTCCGGCCGCGCCGCGACCAGCTCCGCCATCGCGGCGAGCGCCGCCAGCCGCTGCCCGCGGTCCAGCGCGCGGATCAGCGTGCGCATCCGGTCGCGGCTGAACACCGCGTCCTCGTAGCGGCCCGCCTCGGCCAGCATCGACAACCGATCTGCCAAGTGCCGCAACGGATCCAGCCGCCGCCCGGCCACCAGCAGGGTGATCGCCTCGACCGACGGCCGGTACTCCGCCACGCTCTGCCGCCCGGCACACGGCGCCCCGCACCGCCCCAACTCCGCCAGCGCGCACGGCTTTCCATGCGCCCGCACCGGAATCCGTTGCGTGCACGGACGTATCCCGGTCGCGTCCTGCAACGCCAGCGCCGCCTCGCCGGCCAGCTTCGGCGACCGGAACGGGCCCAGGGCGCCGTCCCGCGGCACCCGAACCACCGACAGCCGCGGAAACGCCTCGTCGGTCAGCGTGATCCACCACGCGCTCCGCGGGTTCTTCGACCGCCGGTTGTACATCGGCTTGTGCGCGGCCAGCAGCCGAAGCTCGCGCACCTCCGCCTCCAGCGGGTGCGCGCACCCCACCGAGTCCACCCGCACCGCGAGCTGCACCATCTCCCGCAGCCGCCGCCGGGTCTCGCTGGCGGTGAAGTACTGCCGCACCCGCCGCCGCAGGTCCGACGCCGTGCCCACGTACAGCACCTCGTCGCCCGGCCCGCGGAACAGGTACACCCCGGGCGCCGACGGCAGACCCTCGGCCAGCGACCGCTTGCGCCGCTGCTCCGGCGTGACGTCCGGGATGTAGTCGAGCAGCTCCTCCAGCGACTGCACGCCGATCGAGCCCACCCGTTCCAGCAGGCTGTGCAGCACGTCCACGGTCGCCTGCGCATCCGGCAGCGCCCGGTGCACCGGCGTGACCCGCGCGCGGAACAGCTCCGCCAGCGCGGACAGCCGGCAGGTCGGCGCCTCCTCCCGGGACAGCACCCGGCGGGCCAGCCGCACCGTGCACACCACCACCGGTTTCGGCCAGGCGTAACCGAACCGGTGGCAGGCCGAGCGCAGGAACCCGATGTCGAACCCCGAGTTGTGCGCCACCAGCACCGCGCCCCCGATGAACTCCAGAAACGCCGGCAGCACCCGCTCCAGCGACGGCGCCGAGTACACCATCGCGTTGGTGATCCCGGTCAGCGCCACCACGTCCGGCGGGATGCCGCGCCCTGGGTCGACCAGGGTGGCGAACTCGCCGAGCACCTCGCCGCCGCGCACCTTCACCGCACCGATCTCGGTGATCGTGTCGGACTCCCGGCTGCCGCCCGTGGTCTCCAGGTCGAACACCACGAACGTGGTCGTCCGCAACGGTGTGCCGAGCTCGTCGAAGGAGAGCTGGGGGCTCCGCGGTCTGGACATCACCGCGGACGCTAAGCCACCCCACCGACAAGTCCGCGCATGCTCGGAGACGGCCAGTTAGCCTTGATGGATGGCACCGTCATCCCAACCGGTCGAGCCGGCGCACGACGCGCCCGCCGGCCCGTCCCCCGTGGACGACCGGGATGCCGCCCATGAGTCCACTGTGGACTGGACCCAGCTGCCCGATGCCGTGCGCGCCAAGCTTTCCGAGCTCGCCGCCGAGGCCATCGGCACGCTGCCGCGGGTGGACATCCCGCAGCAGCTGCGGGCGGTGGCTCGGTTCGCGCCGGCCAAGCGGGCCCGGCTGGGTGCCGGCGCGCTGGTGGCGAACCTGCGCGACTCGATCGCGTTCCGCACCGCCGTCGTCGAGTGGAGCCGCGAGCACCGCCCGGCCGCCCTGGACCTCGCCGGCGCCGACCCCGCCGCGGTCGCCGCGGCCGCCGTGCTGCTCGGCGAGGACACCGCGGACCACTACCTCGAGCTGGTCTCCCGCCGGGCCTCCGACGCCACCCTGCGCGCCGAGCGGGACGCCGCGGTGGCCCGGGCCGAGCGCATGCAGGCCGAGCTCAGCCGCGTGCAGGACGAGCTGAACGCCGCCCAGGGTGTGGCCGACCGGGTCCGCGCCGAGGGCGAGGCCGAGCTGGAACGGCTCCGCAAGAAGCTCCGCGAGCAGGGTGTGCGGCTGCGCGAGGCCCGGGACGAGGCCGCCCACGCGACCGCCGACGTGGAACGGATCCGGGCCGAGGCCACCGGCCAGGTGAACGTGCTGACCGAGCAGCGGGACCGCGAGCGGGAGCGCTCCGAGATCGAACGGATCCGGGCCGAGCGCGCCGAGACCGAAGCCGAGATCGCCCGGCAGTCCGCCCGCGAGGCCCGGCAGGCCGACGAGGTCCGCCTGGCCCTGCTGGTGGACACGCTGGACGGCGCCGTCACCGGCCTGCGCCGCGAGCTGGCCCTCGGCGGCTCCGGCCCGCGCCCCGCCGACCTGGTCCGGGGCGCCACCGCGGCCCAGGGCGTGGTCGGCCGCGTCGAGGACCCGGCCGCCCTCGACCGCCTGCTCGCCCTGCCCTCGGTGCACCTGGTCGTCGACGGCTACAACGTCACCAAGACCGGCTACCCCGAGCTTTCCCTGTCCGACCAGCGCGACCGCCTGGTCCGCCAGCTCGCCGCGCTCGCCGCCCGCACCTCCGCCGAGGTCACCCTGGTCTTCGACGGCGCCGGCGTGATCGCCGTCCCGACCACCGCACCACGCGGCGTCCGGGTCCTGTTCAGCGACCCGGGCGTGCTCGCCGACGACGTCATCCGCGCCCTGGTCACGGCCGAGCCGGAGGGCCGCCCGGTGGTCGTGGTCACCTCCGACCGTGCCGTCGCCGACTCCGTCCGCCGCCGCGGCGCGCACCCCGTCCCCTCCGCGGTGCTCCTGGCCCGACTCGGCCGGGTGTAGGGCGTGACGTGATCGCACCGTCCGCGTTAGACAAGGTGTGGGAGTGCGGAGGCTGACGTTCGGCGTGGCGTTGTCGCTGGTCGCCGCGCTGCTCGCGGCCCACCCGTTCGCCGGCGCCGCACCGCCGGAGCCGAACCAGGTCGAGGCCGGGGTGGCGCCGGGCGCGCCGGTACCGGACACCCGCCCGGGGGAGGCGTTCGCCGACCCCAAGGTGGCCCAACTCCAGCGCACCGCCTCGGACGTGCAGCGCGAGCTTGGTGACCTGTCCGCCCGCATCCATGCCGCCGAGGATGAGTTGCACAAAGCGACGGACCAGCTCAATGCCGCTAAAGCCGAGCGTGAGCAGGCCGACCGGGTGGTGGCCGCGCAGCAGGCCGAGGTGGACGCCTACTCCGCCGCGGTGTACTCGGCGATGGCCACGCCGAGCGGGATGCAGGCGCTGTTCGGCGCCAGCGGCCCGCGCGACTACCTGGCCCGCGCCGAGCTGGTCCGGCAGATCCGCGCCGACCAGGACAGCCGGATGACCGCGGCGCTGCGCCGCCAGCAGACCGCCGCCGACGGCGAGCGGGCCGCGGCCGGTGCCGAGCGGACGGCCACCGAGCGCACGGCCGAGCTGGACCGGCGCAACGCCGACGCCACCAACCGCGCCGCGGCGGTCTCCTCGGAGCTGCGCGGTTTCCTGACCGACACGAACGCCGCGGTGATCGCCGCGCAGCGCGGCCAGCAGGACCGCAACGCCGCCACCGCGGCCAACTGGCGCGCCTACACCGACCGGCTCGCCGCGCTCGGGATCAAGCCACCGCCGGCCGCGGCGCTGCGGGATCCGGCCCGGCTGCCGGCCGGCCTGCAGCCGCTGACCGGCTCCACCGGGCCGCAACCCGGTGTGGCGCAGGTGAGCCTGCCCACCGGCGAACGCCTGCTGGTGCTGCCCGCGGAGACGGTCAAGGCGGTGACCGCGGCCGTCGGCGCGCTCGGCCGGCCGTACGTGCCGGGCAAGGGCGGCGACGGCCCGGACGCGTACTCCTGCGACGGGCTCGTCCGGACGGCCTTCGGCGGCGCCGGCCTGCCCTTGCCGGCGTCCGCCGCCGAGCAGCTGGCGACCCTGACCCCGGTCGCGCTGCCCGACGCGCAGCCCGGCGACCTGGTGTTCGCCGGTCCGCCCCGGTACGGCGTGCAGAGCGTGGGCATCCTGCTCGACCAGCGCACCATGCTCACCGCGGACGCCCGGCTGGCCGGCGTGGTGGTCACCGACCTGCCGGCGGGGGAGAGCCTGCTCGGGGTCGGCCGCCCGGCGCTGCCGGCGCGGCCGGCCGCGCCGGTGCCCCAGCGCAGCGACGGCGGCCTGCCCTGGCGCTGCGGCGGGGTGGAGCTGCCGCCGCGGGCCGCCGGGGAGGCCGCGGGTGCCTGGGGCGGCTATCCGAACGGCTTCATCCCGCTGACCGCGCTCTGCCCGATCGGCGTCGGTGATCATGCCCTGCGCTGCGACGCCGCCGCCTCGTTCCGGGCGATGAGCGCGGCCTTCGGCTCGGTGTTCGGGCGGCCGTTGTGCGTGACCGACTCGTACCGCACGTTCGACTCCCAGGTGCGGCTCTACGCGCTCAAGCCGGCGCTGGCGGCGGTGCCGGGGACCAGCAACCACGGCTGGGGGCTGGCCGTGGACCTGTGCGGTGGCGCCCAGTCCTTCGGCACGGCGGAGCACGGCTGGCTGGAGCGGTTCGCGCCGGCGTTCGGCTGGTCCAACCCGCCGTGGGCGCAGCCCGGCCGGGGCCGCGAGGAGCCCTGGCACTGGGAGTTCGTGGGTCTCTGACCTGCACGAACGGGTGATTTTCGAACATCTGAACGAGAATTGTCGGTGGTCCGCTCTAGCCTTCGCGGTGGAAGTTAAGGGATGCGGAAGGAGTTCGGACATGTCGACGCTGACGGTGGACTGCGACACCTGTTCGGTGCGTGGGCTTTCCTGCCAGGACTGTGTGGTCACCGTGCTGCTCGGGGCGCCGCCGAGCGGCGTCGAGCTGGACCCGTTCGAGCGGCGGGCCATCGACATCCTTGCCGGAGCCGGCCTGGTGCCGCGACTACAACTGACCCCGGTGGAGAAGTCGGCTTAGTTCTTTTCGTCCGCTTCGCGCCGGTCGCTGGGCCGCGACACGCCCGGGCGATGCAGGGGTGTCGGTGAGCGGTCGTCCGCTGTCGCCGAGCGGCACACGACCAGGTGAACGGGGGTGTAGCCGCGGTCACATTGCGGAGTTGCCGCTGCTCCATTGGTGTTTCGTCGAGCGTTCACCGCGTTCTCCGCCGCGTCAGCTAGACGGGTTGACTCACTTTTCGTAACCTAGCCGAGATCTCGCGGCCGAATCGCTGTCAACCCCGAGACAGCGACGCGGGATCGCCGCTGATTCGGCCTTGTCGGGAGGCCGGACCGGAAATCCCCCACGGTGGGGTGCACGCCTGTGTGCTTTGAACATGGGCTTGCCCCGTCGGCGGTCCGATACGAAGGAGACACCCGCGACGTGGCGTCGCATCGAATGAAGCGCGCAGTCCGTGGAGCCCTCAGCATCACCGCTGTTGTCACGGTGATCGGTTTCTACCCGGTTACCCCGGCACTTGCGCAGCCTCCCGCCCCGAACAACGCCTCGGATGCCCTGAAGCAGTACCAGGACGTGTCCGCTCAGGCCGAGAAGGTGAACGAGGACTTCCTCGCCGCCAAGAACGACCTGACGAACAAGCAGGGCGAGCTGGACAAGGCCAACGCCGATCTGGCCACCGCCCAGCAGACCGAGACCGGCGCGCACGCCCAGGAGGAGCAGTTCCGTGGCTCCGTGGACGCGCTCGCCAACGCCTCGTTTCAAGGCGCCCGATTCTCCAATCTCTCCGCCCTCCTCGGCGGCAGCTCGCAGCGGGACTTCCTGGAGCGGGCGACCGCGCTGAACGTTCTCGCCACCGAGAACCAGGAGGCCCTGCAGAAGTTCACCAATGCGGTCGACACCGCGGCCGACGCCCGCAACAAGGCGACGGACGCGCAGAAGCGGGCGCAGGACGCCAAGACCGCCGCCGAGCAACTGGCCCAGCAGCTCAGCCAGGCCAAGATCGACCTGGACCAGAAGTCGGAGGCGGCGAGGAAGGCGTACAACAAGCTGAGCACGAAGGACATCGCCGACCTCGTCGGTCCCGTGGACAAGACCGTCTACCTGGCTCCTGCCGGCGCCGCTCATGACGCCGTGCAGACCGCGCTCGACCAGGTGGGCGACCGCTACGTCTACGGTGCCGCCGGTCCGGACCAGTTCGACTGCTCCGGCCTGGTCATGTTCGCCTACAAAGCGGCCGGGGTGAGCCTTCCGCACTCCAGCCGCGCCCAGTACACCTACGGCAAGCCGGTAGCCTCCGGCCAGTGGGTTGCCGGCGACCTGCTCTTCTACGGAGGCAGCGCCAGCAGCATTCACCACGTCGCCATGTACATCGGCAACGGCAACATCGTGCACGCCTCCACCTCCGGCGTCCCGGTCAAGGTCGTTCCGGTTTCCGGTGCCGGCAGCGACTACTTCGGCGCCAAGCGCATCGTCGGCTGATCCAACGCACGAACCTCGGGGCCCGGCGCCACCCGCGCCGGGCCCCGTTGTCATGCCAGGAACCCCGCGACGGGCCTCGTAAAGGCGGCGGGGTCGTCCAGCCAGGGGTAGTGGCCCGCTCCCGGTTGCGTGGTGAGCGTGGCGTCGGGGAAGAGCGAGGCGAGCTCGGCCACGGCGCTCGGCGGGGCCGAGATGTCGACCTCCCCGGCGAGCAACAGGACGGGAGCGTCGACGGTGCCCAGTGCCGGGCGGACGGCGTCCGGGGCGTAGCCCTCCACGTAGGCGGCGGCCGCCTCCGCGTTCCGCTGGTTCTCCGACCCGGCGTAGTGGGTCTGGGCCGCGGCGTCCCAGCGGCCGTAGGTGAACGGTGCGATCTGGTCCCAGTCGTCGTCGGTGGCCCGCCCGGCCTGGATCGCCTCGAACGCCGCCGAGGCCGGTCCGAACCACGGCTCACCCGCCCGGCTTCGCACGATCTCGCGCCGAACCTCGCTGGTGACGGCGACGCCGGCGCCGACCGGGCTGGGCGTGACCAGGGCCATCCGGCCGACCCGGTCCGGGTGGCGGATCGCGTACCACTCGGCGAGGTTCGCGCCGGGGCAGTGCGCGAGCAGGTCCACCCGCTCGAGGCCGAGGTGCTCGCGGAGCGCCTCGACGTCGTCGACCAGCCGGTCGCAGCGGCACGATGTCATGTCCTCCGGTGCCGCCGACCGCCCGGTGCCCCGGAGGTCGAACCGGATCAGCCGCAGGTACCCGGACAGACCGCCGAGATCCCCGAGATACACCGAGTCCTGCATCGGGCCGCCCGGCAGGCAGACCACCGGCCGGCCCTGCCCGATGGCCTCGTAGGCAAGCTTCGTCCCGTCACGCGCGGAGAGGTCAGGCACCGCCGGATCATGGCAGTGCCGTTTCCCGGCGGGCAAACGCGTTTCAGGGCACGGAGTTGAGCAGGTCGCCGAACCTGGTGAGGTCGTCGTCGGGTTCGATCGGCCAGGCGTCCAGGGCGGGGGCGGCGAGCACGGCGCCGATCAGGTCCGCGCCGCCGCCGACGAGGGTGGAGTCGAAGTCGATCTCGGTGGCCACACACCAGGTGTGGTCGGCCGGCCAGAGCAGGCTCGGCGACTGCGGTTCGAACCTGAGGGGAGAGATGTGCCAACCCATGTCCAGTGCCGCCCGCGGTGGCCCCCGAAAGAGCAGGTAGTCGCGGTAGGGCAGGCGCAGGCGCGGCAGTGCCCACACCTCGGCGGGCACGCCGGGCTCCGGCGACGCCTCGATCCGGCCGTGCGCCGTCAGGGCCCGCACCCCGGCGCCGTCGACCCAGCCCCAGCCGT
>NZ_DASYTH010000417.1:0-4901 GCF_036002505.1 Actinophytocola sp.
GGGGCCACACGCTCGTCCTGGGCGTGTTCATCCCGCTGGTGATCTTCCCGCTGGTGCTGGTCGCGATCGCGGTCTACCCGTTCATCGAGTCCTGGGTCACCGGCGACAAGCGCGAGCACCACATCCTGGACCGCCCGCGCAACGTCCCGACCCGGACCGCGTTCGGCGCCGCGTGGATCAGCTGGTACTTCATCCTGCTCGTCGGTGGCGGCAACGACCTCTGGGCCACGCACTTCCACCTGTCGATCAACTCGATCACCTGGTTCGTCCGGATCGCGTTCTTCGTCGTACCGGTCCTCGTGTTCATCGCCACCAAGCGGATCTGCCTCGGCCTCCAGCGCCGGGACCGGGACAAGGTGCTGCACGGCCGCGAGTCGGGCATCATCAAGCGCCTGCCGCACGGTGAGTTCATCGAGATCCACCAGCCGCTCGGCCCGGTGGACGAGCACGGGCACCCGATCCCGCTGGAGTACCAGGGCGCCCCGGTGCCGAAGAAGATGAACAAGCTCGGCTCCGCCGGCGAGCCGGTCGCGGGCTCCCTGCTGCGCCCCGACCCGCCCGAGGAGGTCGCCGCCCTGGCCCGCGCCCGTGCCGCCCAGCACGCCCTCGAGCCCTCGGAAAGCACAGAGCTGGCCACGTCCGAGGACCCGTCCAAGCGGCTGTGAGCCCGCGGCGAATTGCCATGAAGGGACCCATTGGGACGTTCAACGCCCTGAAGGGGTCCTTCATCGCACTCCTCGGGGTGCTGTTGTGCACCGCGTGCGGCTCGGCAGTGAGCGGGTCCGCGGCTCCGCCGTCCAGCCTCGCCGCGGGTCTGGCGGCACCGAGCGTGGTGGCTCCGGTCGAGTCCTCGGTACCCCCGCCGCCCGCGCCGTCGACCCCGCCGCCGTCGAGTGCGGGCTCGAAGGCCAAGGAATGCCCGCTGCCGCAGTCCGGGTTCGACTGCGACTTCCAGCGCCGGTTCGCCGCCGCACAGTCCTATGTGGCCAAACGGCCCGGCACGGTCGGCATCGTGGTGCGGGACCGGCAGACCGGGACGGTGTGGCGCAACGAGCACGCCGGCGACCTCACCTGGACCGCGTCCACGATCAAGCTCGCCATGACCGTGGACCTGTTGCTGCGCGACCGTTCCGGCACGATCACCCTGTCCGCTGAGGACCGCTCGCTGATCAAGGCGATGCTGCACAGCTCCGACGACAACGCCGCGGACACACTGTGGTTCAAGTACGCGGGCGCCGACCACCTGTCGTTCAACGACACCTTCCCCGGCTATGGAATGACCTCCCTTGCCCCGCAACGAGGTTTCTCCAGCTTCTTCCCGTACTGGGGCTTCCAGAAGTGCACCCCGGACGACCTCGACCGGCTGATGACCTACGTGCTCACCAGGCTCCCCGCCGACCTCCGCGACTACATCACCGGCGAACTCCGCTCAGTGGCGACGAATCAGCAGTGGGGCGTCTGGGGCGCCGGCCCCGCCGCACGCCCCGGCAACAAGGACGGCTGGTCGGAGGAGCAGGGCGGCTGGGTGATGAACACCGTCGGCTTCGTCGGCCCGGGGGAGCGCTACACCCTGGTCGCCATGAACAACCTCCGCGGCAAAGGTGGCTTCAACGAAGGCAAAGCGACGGTCACCGAAGTCGCCCGCCTGATCTTCAGCGGCCGCTTCTAGGCGCTCTGCTCGAGATTGGCGGATTGGGTCCCCAATCTGGCGGGTCCGGTGCTTGAGCTCCGGTCAGCCGTTTCCCACGATCTGGACGACAGCGCGGTTGTTGAGTGGAGCGTGGGCGATGAGGCGGTTGTGCGTGCTCGTGGTGGTGGTGTCCGCGGTGGCCGGCATCGGCGTGTCGGTGCCCCCGGCGGCGCTGGCCGACGACGGCCGGTGGAAGGTGGGCGAGTCGGGGTGCTACTGGGACCCGAACGACGCCGGCCCCGACCAGTGCTCGCCCGACACCGGGCGGTACAAGGTGGGCGACGGCCCCGTGTGCTACTGGGAGAACAACGATTCGGGCCCCAACCAGTGTGACCCGGGCCAGCAGACACCCGCCGAGACGATCCCCGAGGACCAGCCGATCCCCTATACCGACGACTCCTCGTCCATCCAGCGCTCGTTCACCGGCCCCGGGTCGCCGCCGGGCGTTTCGTGCGAGAACTTCACGCAGGTGGGCGCGAACGGCATTGCCCGCATCTCGGTCAACGTCACGCCGGACGGCACGCTGCACTACAGCATGGGCATGCCGCATTTCTGGGAGAACTACGGCCTGTGGATCGTCGACACGTGGGTGAACGGCCGTCACCTGCGCAGCCACCCATTGACCCCGTTGCCCCCGTCAGGCAGCGAGCCTCGCTCGGTCGTGCCCTCCGGATCGGAGTTCTTCATCCAGGCCATCCACTACTTCCTGTACTTCGAGATCTTCTGGGTGTCCGCGCCCGAGTGCCTCGTCTTCTTCCCCATCTGCTACCAGCCGGTGCTGGTCCCGCTGCCGGCGATCACGATCTCAAGCCTGACCTGTCGGGTGTCGTAGCTACCGGCTGCTGATGGCTAGGCGGCGCCGGTCCGCCGGCGTGCCGTCGCCCGGACGTCGGCCGGCAGCGCGTCCGCGTCGAGGAGCCGGGGGAGCAGCTCAGGCTCCGTGGTCAGCGCCCGGAAGGTGAGCGCGACCGTCACCCCATGGCCCGGACGGTGCTCCACCGTCACCGGGTCGCCGGCCCGGATCTCGCCCGGCTCGACCACCCGGAGGTAGGCGCCGGACACCGCGTGCTCGGTGAAGCGCTTGATCCAGCCCCGCTCCGCCATCCAGCCCTGGAACGTCCCGCACGGGAGGCGCGGCACCGAGACCTCCAGCAGCAGGTCCGTCCCGATCCGCCAGCGCTCGCCGATCTCCGCGCCGTTGACGTCCACCCCCACGGTCGTCAGGTTCTCCCCGAACACCCCGCCGGGCAGCTCCCGCCCGAGCAGCTCCGCCCACTCGTCCAGGTCCTCCCGCGCGTAGGCGTACACCGCCTGGTCCGGCCCGCCGTGGTGCTTCACGTCGTAGACCCGGTCGCCGGCCAGCCCCACTTCACCGGTGCCCTTCGGCCCCGGCGCCCGCACCGCGACCGGCCCGTCCACCGGCTGCTTGTCGATGCCGGTGAGGTCGACCTCTTTCCACGGGTTCGTCCGCGGTTTGCCGACGTTCACCGACAGGAGGATGCCCATGGTCACTTCCGTTTCGCGTAGTGCGCCCGGGTCTCTGGGTGCAGCACGCAGACCGCGATGGCGGCCAGCACCAGCAACTGGAGCACCTGCTCGACCTTGAAGATCACCGGGTAGTGCTGGGTGAGCAGGAAGATCATCCCGGCGCACCCGGCCAGGGACAGCCACACCAGCCGCCGCCAGGCCCACCGCTTGCCCCGGTAGAGCCGGGAGATGAAGAACAGGTACAGCAATCCGACCAGCACGTTCGCCCCGGCCCGCACCCACAGGCTGGTGATCACCGCCTGCCGCGCCACGTCGGACGCCGCCTGGTTGTGCGACTGCTCCAGGGTCATCCGCACGATGTCGTCCCGGTAGACGAACGAGAGCACCGTCACCAGCACCGACAGCGCCAGGTTGACCATCAGCAGCACCGCGGCGACGGGCACCAGCCGCGGCGGCCGGGCGGCGGCCGGCTCCGCGGGCAGTGGCGGCATCGCCGGGAAATTCTGCGGACCGCTGAACTGCTCGACCATGACCCCTCCCCCTGCGCCTGGTACGGCCCAATCTACGCGAGCTGTCGACTTCTTATGTGGTCGAACCGAACCCGGGTCGCGCTCGTAATGCGGATCGGGGCAGCCTGCCCCTTTTGACCGAATGAGAGCGGAGGATCTGAAGACAATGTTCCGTCGCCGTACGCTCCTCACCGCCGCGGTAGCCCTGCCGACCGCGCTGGCCACGTCGAACGCCCTGGCCGGCGCCGCGTCGGCGGACACGTCGAACGCCTTCCCCACGGAGCTGCCGCTGCCCGACGGCTTCCGCCCGGAAGGCATCGACATCGGGCCCGGGCCGTTCGCGTACTTCGGCTCCCTCGCCGACGGCCGGATTTTCCGGGTCAACCTGTTCACCGGCGCCGGCACCGTGATCAGCCCCGGCCCCGGCACCCCCTCGGTCGGCCTCAAGACCGACAGCCACAGAGCCTTCGTCTCCGGTGGGACCGCGGGTGACGCCCGGGTCGTCGACCTGCGCTCCGGCGCCGTCCTCGCGCACTACCAGTTCGCCACCGGGGACACGTTCATCAACGACGTCACCCTCACCCCGAACGCCGCCTGGTTCACCGACTCCCGCCGCGCCTTCCTCTACGGTCTCCCGCTGCGCCACGGCCGGCTCCCCGACCCGGCGGACGTCATCAACCTCCCGCTGTCCGGCGACTTCGTCCTCGCCGACGGCTTCAACACCAACGGCATCACCCGCACCCCCGACGGCCGCGCCCTGCTCATCGTCCAGTCCAACAAAGCAACCATCTTCCGGGTCAACCCGCGCACCGGCGTCGCCACCACCGTCGACCTCGGCGGCGAACCTGCCACGAACGGCGACGGCATCCTCATCGACGGCCGCACCTTCTACGTCGTGCAGAACCAGCTCAACCGCATCGCCGTGTTCCGCCTCAACTCCAGCGGAACTCAGGGGAGCCTTGTCACCCGCCTCACCGACCCGCGCCTGGACGTCCCCACCACCGTGGCGAAGTTCGGCAACCGCCTCTACCTCCCGAACGCCCGCTTCTCCACCCCACCGACGCCGACCACCACCTACAGCGCCATCGCCGTCCACACGTAGCGGAGCGCCCTGAAGGACTCCTTCGGGACGGTCAACGTCAATGCCAGGGACTTTAAGCCGGGGTGAGTGTTGATCACGGTTGGTGGGTGATCGGCGTGGTGAGCTGACGGGC
>NZ_DASYTH010000418.1:0-2774 GCF_036002505.1 Actinophytocola sp.
GTCCAGAGCAGGAACCGGGGATTGGTGTGTTCGTCGCGCAGCTCGACCCATCGCTCGCCCCAGGCGCCGAGCGCCAACAGTACGGGCCAAAGCTCCTCGCCGGCGTCGGTGAGAATGTACCGGACTCCGGGGCCACTGGCCTTGGCCGTGGTTGTGATGATCCCGGTCTTGATGAGGTGGCGTAGTCGCTGGGTCAGCAATGTGTGCGATAGGCCAGGTGCGCCGGCGAGGATCTCCCCGTAAGCGCCCCAGCCGGCGTGGATGTTCCGAACGATCAGCGGCGTCCAGCGTTCGGCGAATATTTCGGCTGCCCGGGCGATTGGACAGTACTGCCCGTATGTCCGCATGCCTGCAGTCTGGCCTGGCCGGTCTGGACCGGCTAGAGCAGATTCTGTCCTACCGTCGCGGCCCGGTCGGGTACACGGTGGGCGCATGGGACAGCATGGAAATGGCAGCGGAACGAGGTGGGGGTCACTATTCGGTGCCCGCGCGTCAACCTGGGCCGAGACGTGGGAAGGACCCCGCGGCTGGGGCACGCCGGTGTATGAGCATGTGCTTGACCGGGCCCGCATCCGGCCGGGCATAGCCGTCCTTGACTGCGGGTGCGGCGCGGGGCGTTTCGTTGCGCTGGCCACCGAACGCGGGGCGGCCGCGGCCGGCATAGATGCCTCGGCCGAGCTGGCCAAGATTGCGACCAAGCGCATCCCCGGCGCGGACATCCGCGTCGGTGACTTCGAGGCGCTGCCCTGGCCCGACAAGACCTTTGATGTGGTGACCGGCTTCAGCAGCTTCCAGTTCGCTGACGATCACGCCGCGGCGCTGGCTGAGGCCCGACGAGTCTGCCGGGACGGGCTCTGGGTGGCCATTCCGACCCAGTTGGCCGACTCCGGGATCCCGGCAGTGTTCGCTGCGCTGGCAACACTGTTGCCACCGGAGTCGCTCTCGAGCCTCAAACGAAGCGGCATGTACGCGCTATCCGCACCCGGAATGCTCGAGGAGATGCTGTTCAGAACCGGGATGCGCTCCCGGTCGGACGAGACCATCGAGGCGACCTCGGTCTTCCCAGACACCGAGGCTGCTGTGGGTGCATTCCTCAGCGCGGGGGCGACGGCGCTCGCAATCCGACACTCCGGCCAATCTGCAGTCGAAACGGCTTTACACGCCGCGTTGGCCCCATTTACCGGAAATCGCGGTCAAGTCACGTTGCCCGGATGGTTCCGCGTCATACAAACCGGCTGAACCGTCACACGCCAGCCCGGGACCCGGCCGCTCAACCGACAGTGGCGGAAGCAAGTGCGTTTGGCCATGGCGGAGTGCCAGCACATACGTCCTCAATTCGGCAGTTCCGCGCGCTGGTCGGCTACGTGCCCGAGGCCATGTAGGCGGCGAGGATGTAGTTGGGTGCCGGTCGAGGTTCTTGCGGGCACGGTCGTAGCGCATAGTGGTGCGTGGGTCGGCGTGGCGGGCGGCGATCTGCACGTCGCGCAAACTGACGCCCGCGTCGAGCATGGTGGTCACGAACGTGTGCCGGGGCATGTGCGGGTGCATCCGCGCGATCCGGATGCCTGCCGCGTCGGCCAGATGCTTGAGCCTTCGGGTGGCCGCGTGCCGGTCCATCCGTACGCCGTAGGCGTTGCGCAGGATGGGCCCGTGGTCGCGGCCGTCGACTGCCCGATCGATCGCCAAGGCCGAGAGTGGGCGACTCCGCCGGCACCGTGGGCCGGCGGACATAGTCGGCCGGCGAGTGCGCCAGGATCTGGTCGATGACACAGACGCGGTAGAAGCCGACCACGACCGACAGCCGACGGGAGACTGTCGAGGGCTGGTAGCGGCGCTCGTCCTGCAGCCAGCGCAGATACCGTTCGATGTCCACCCAGACCGCGGCGAGCGGGTCGAGGTTCTGATTGACGCACCAGCCCAGGAAGACTCGCAGGTCGGACTCGGTGTGCAGCCGGGTCTCGCCCCGGTAGCGGCCAAGATAGGCAGACACCGCGGCGCGCAGAACGAGCTGATCCGCACGAGCGACACCGTTGGGAACGGGAAAGGCAGCCATACATCACCGTGCGTTAACGCCGGCGATGAACGCCAGCACGCCCGGAGCGGCATGACCGGACGACGAGTCAGGGGCTTCGCGATCGATCTGATCCCGGCGTTCGTCCGCACTGGGCGCGCATGAGGAAGTGGGAGCGCAGTCGCCCCGAAACCGTCGCGCTGTCGATCGCTGACAACCGCCGTACCAGAAAGTCCTCGTAAGAAAATCCGGGAGGCGGTGTCGGATCGGGGCAGAGGTGTTCGTAGCAGGGGTGAGAGGCCGCCCACCAGGGGCCGCCCCCAAGGAGAAGGGAACCGCGATCATGAAACTGACGACCACCACGCAGGTCTCCGTCGATGGAGTGATGCAGGCAAACGGCGGGCCGAATGTGCTCGACATCGGATTCCAGCGCGGCGGATGGGCCAGGCCGTTGTTCGACAGCGAGGCCATGACGTTCGTCGACCAGGTGTACCAGCGCGCCGACGCGTTCCTGTTCGGCCGGCGGACCTACGAGCTCTTCGCCGGCTACTGGGGCGTGAGGGAAGATCTGGAGAACCCCATCGTAGGTGCCTTGAACACCAAGCCCAAGTACGTCGCATCGAACACGCTCACCGAACCGCGGTGGGCGGACACGACCGTCCTCTCCGGTGACCTCGCGGCGGCCATCGGCGAGCTGAAGGCCAAGCCGGCGGGTGAGCTGCAGGTGCACGGCAGCGGCGCCCTGACCCGGTGGCTGCTCGAG
>NZ_DASYTH010000419.1:0-79264 GCF_036002505.1 Actinophytocola sp.
GCTAGCGGGAGTTTCCTGGATAAGTTGATCTAGGCATGGGTTTTCGCTGGTCGGCACTGGTGTTGATCTTGTGTGGGTGTATTGCCTAACTTGTCGGCGCCCACCGGGCGAGATTGAAGGTGTCGAACAGGTTTTGCTGGAGGTCGGTCTTGTCGGTGATCATGCGGCGGGCTTTGGGCCGGCCGCGTTGGCCGGGGTAGAGCAGCACGGTTTCTTCGATGCCGGCCAGGTGGGCGAGCAGTTCGCGGACGGAGAGGTCCAGGCCGGCTTGGTGGGCGGTGCGGCGCATCAGGTGGGCGATCATCAGCGCGAGCACGCTGTAGAAGGTGTGGACTCGGATGTGGTTGTTGGTCCAGTGGTGCATCGGGGAGAACGAGACGACGTGGGGGTCTTTGAGTTGGCGGAAGCCAAACTCGGCGTCGGATTGGGAGCGGTATCCGGCGATGACCTCGGCGGTGGACCAGTCGGTGTGGTCGGTGATGAGGATCCGTTTGCCGAACAGGCGGTCTTGCAGCGCGGCGCGGGCGTCGGGGTCGAGGGTGTAGTCCAGCCGCAGATCGGGTGGGACCTGGCCGGTGAGCCGCCAGGTGAGCACCTCGTTGACCCAGCGGGATTTGCAGACGGCGGTGATCGCGGCTTCCAGTTTTTCTTTGCTGCGGCGGGCTTTGCCGCGGGCCAGGGTGTCGGCGATCTCGGTGAGGGCTCGGGTGGCCTTGGCCAGGGTCTGGTCGAAGCCGCGGGACTGGGCGTCGTGCAATTCCTGGGAATGGGTCAGCACCGCCCGGTGCGACAGGCCCAGCGCGTCCAGGGTGGTCTCGTGCGCAGTGACCCGGTCGAACTCGGGGACTGGCCGGTAGTCGCTGGCGGGAATGTCCAGCAGTGCGGGATGGTCCGAGGGTGGCAGCGAGCCGACATAGTGCAGTCGGTGGCGTTCGAGCAGCGCGAAGTTGGGTTGGGAGTTCTGTCCGGCGTCGAATACCACGGTCAACTCGGGATCACCGCCGGATAGTTGGCGGTGCCGCTCGGCGAGTTCTTCGATCATCGTTGCGAACTGGGTGACGTCGGGGCGGTCGCCGGGATAGGCGTGGGACAGCAGTGGGATCCCGCCGTCGCGGGTGATGACCAGGCCGAGCCCGACCAGTCGCAGATCGGTGCGTTTCTGCTTGGCCTTACCTCGCTGGGCGATCGGCGCCCGGTCGTTGGTGGAGTCGATGAACGTGGCGAAGTTGGTCATGTCCAACGCCAGTGAGGAGGTATCCAACCCGAATACCTCAATCGCCCGGGCGGCGATCCGCCGCTCGATCTCGATCAGGTCGCCTGGGTTGAGCACATGCATGGCGTCCCAGAACCGGCGGTGATCCAGCGCCGATGACCTGATCTTGACCAGGCGGTCACCCGCGGTGCTGGCCCACCAGTCGGCGAACCGCAGCTTGGAGCACGGATCGACCACCCGATTCGCCGTCGCCAACGCGATATAGGTGCCCACCGAGGCGCCCGCATCCGCCCGGCGGCCGCCGACTACGCCATCGATGATCGCGACCACGCCCAACCGCTCGATCACCGCCCAGGCCGCGGCCAGGTCCCCGAACGCCAGGTGCCGCGTGCGGGAGGGCAGCGCGGTGGCCCCGGACATCGCCGCGTCGATGTCCTCGGCGCTGCCCAAATACTTCTGCTGCACGATGCGCGGCTTGCCGTCCACCCGCGCCGACACCGCGAGGTAGTAGTACGGCTTGCCGTTGATCACCTTGCTGATCACCGACGCCATATAATTTAGGTAATACACTTGATCAAGGAAAGTCAAGCTCCCCGACAAGCGTGTCGTCCCAGATCAACAACCATCCGACAGGCGTCGACCCGCCTCAAGATCAAACTAAGGGGGAAACTCCCGCTAGCGGATCGGGCGGGTGCGTTCGCGGTCGACGATCTGCGTGACCGGCCCTTCCTCGGCCTGCCCGTTGCGGGAGAGCCAGGTGCTCATCTCGCGCGCGACCGCGTTCAGCGTGGGGCGCCGGGCGGGGTCGGACTCCAGCGAGGCGAACAGCAGCGGGCGGTGCGCGCTCTGCCGGGGCACCCGGACCAGCGGCTCGGACTTGGCGGCCGCCATCAGCGCGGCCATCGCGTTCTCCCGCACGCCCCGCGGCGGCGCGCCGGTCAGCGCGAAGCTCACCGTGGCGGCGAGCTGCCAGGCGTCGGACGCCGGGGTGGCGGGCGCGCCGGCGGCGGTCTCCGGGGCGAGGAAGTCGGGCGTGCCGACCATCATCCCGGTCGCGGTCAGGGTCGAGTCACCCTTCGACCGGGCGATGCCGAAGTCGATCAGGTGCGGGCTGCCGTCCGGGTCGACGATCACGTTCGCCGGCTTGATGTCCCGGTGCAGCACGCCCTTGCCGTGCGCGGCGGAGAGCGCCGTGGCCATGGTCATCCACAGCCGGGCCGCGGCCACGTCGCCGATCGGGCCGCTGTCCCCCACCAGCTCGGCGAGCTGCCGCCCCTCGATGTACTCCATGACCAGGCCCAGACCGTCCACATCGGACACGATGTCGTAGACCCGCACGCAGTTGGGGTGGTGCACCGCGGCCAGCGCCCGGGCCTCGCGCAGCATCCGCTCCTCGGTCTCGGCGTCCGGCGCGTGCGCCATCTTCACCGCGACCGTGCGGTCGAGCTGGGTGTCCCGGGCGAGCCAGACGGTACCGAAGCCGCCGTGCCCGAGCGGGCGGATCTTGCGGAACCGGCCGCCGGACTGTGTCCACATCGTCGAGGTGGTGGCGTTGCGCGGGGTGAACGGCAGCGGTCCGGGGTCCGCGGCGAGCTTGGCCAGCGCCGCCCGGTCCGGCTCGGGCTCCCGGACGACCGGGCGGAGCGGCGGGAGCGGCGGGGTGCGCGGCTGGGGCTGGGGCGGCCGGTACGCCGAGGGCGGCGGTGGCTGGGGTGGGGGCTGCGGCCGCTGGTACGCGCGTTCGATCACCGACCAGCTCGGCGGGCCGACGACCAGCACCGGGAGCAGGCCCAGGATGCTCGCCGGCAGGAAGCCCAGCCACAGGTAGATGGCCACCCGCGCGGCCAGCGGCGCGGTGAGCAGGATCAGCATCAGGAACGGGATCCAGACCAGGCGCGCCGGCCACTTCGGTCCGCGCCGCAGCGCCGCCCGGGCCTGCAGCCACACGAACAGCAGGCACAGACCGGGCACGACCACCAGCGCGCCGACGTGCAGCACCAGCTTGGCCGGGCCCTCGAACGGGTGGAACAGCACCTCGTACACCGTCGGCCCGCTGCCGAGGTAGTCGCGCTGCTCGCCGACCCAGCAGTGCTGGTCGTTGAGCGTGCTCAGATCGGTCGCGGTCAGGCCGGTTGGCTGGCCGCGCCACGCCGCCCGGAACACCTCGGACGCGCCCATCATCAGCAGCCACGGCAGCAGGAACGCGAACAGCAGCCCGACCACGCCGAACAGCGTCACGGTGATGGCGTTGTAGGTGTTGCCGGTGCCCTTGCGGGCCAGCGCCACGAACAGCGAGCCGACCACCGGGAGCAGCGCGATGATGCTGCCCATCGTGGCGGTCGCCCACACCCAGTCACCGGGGCAGAACCCGGGGCCGAACACCCGGTGGGCGAGCGAGAGCAGCGAGCCGGCGATCTGCACGAGTGCGTCCACAGGCTCCCCTCCTCTTACGCCCCTTCCCAAGACTAGGCGAATGACGTCACGGCGCGGGTTAAGGTTGCGCCGGCGCGGCATGATCTCCCGTATGGGCAGCTACCCCGACACGTACGCACGGAGCCTGGCCGACCCCGAGGGGTTCTGGCTCGAGGCCGCGGCCGCGATCGACTGGGAGACCCCGCCGACCAGGGCATTGGACGATTCGGCGGCGCCGCTGTACCGGTGGTTCCCGGACGGCCGGCTGAACACCTGCCACAACGCGCTGGACCGGCACGTGGAGTCCGGCCGGGGTGAGCAGGTCGCGTTGATCTACGACTCGCCGGTGACCGGGATGAAGGTCACCTTCACCTACCACGCGCTGCGGGACGAGGTGGCGCGGTTCGCCGGGGTGCTGGCCGGGCTCGGGGTGGCCGCGGGCGACCGGGTGATCATCTACATGCCGATGGTGCCGCGGGCGGTGGTGGCGATGCTGGCCTGCGCGCGGCTGGGGGCGGTGCATTCGGTGGTGTTCGGCGGGTTCGCCCCGCGTGAGCTGGCCACCCGGATCGACGACGCGCGGCCGAAGGTGATCGTGGCGGCGTCCTGCGGGATCGAGCCGGCGCGGATCGTGGAGTATCGCCCGATCATCGCCGAGGCGCTCACCGTCACCACCCATCAGCCCGACCACGTCGTGGTGCTGCAGCGGGAACAGGCACCGGCCGACCTCGCCGAGGGTGACGTCGACTGGGACACCGCGATGAGCACCGCGACCCCGGCGGACTGCGTGCCGGTGGCGGCGACCGACCCGCTGTACATCCTCTACACCTCGGGCACCACCGGGAAGCCGAAGGGCGTGGTGCGGGACAACGGCGGGCACGCGGTCTCGTTGGCCTGGTCATTGCGCAACGTATACGATGTGCAACCCGGCGAGGTGTGGTGGACGGCGTCCGACGTCGGCTGGGTCGTCGGCCACTCGTACATCGTGTACGCCCCGCTCATCGCCGGCGCCACCAGCGTGCTGTACGAAGGAAAGCCGGTCGGCACCCCCGACGCCGGCGCGTTCTGGCGGGTCCTCGCCGAGCACCGGGCGAAGGCGCTGTTCACCGCGCCCACCGCGTTCCGCGCGATCAAGCGCGCCGACCCGGACGCGAAGCTGCTGGCCGGCCACGACCTCAGCGCGTTCCGCACGCTGTTCCTCGCCGGTGAGCGGCTCGACCCGGAGACCTACCACTGGGCCACTGAGAAGCTCGGCGTGCCGGTGGTGGACCACTGGTGGCAGACCGAGACCGGCTGGCCGATCTGCGCCTCGCCGCGCGGCCTCGACCCGATGCCACTCAAACCGGGATCGCCGAGCGTGCCGGTGCCCGGTTACGACGTCCGCGTCCTCGACGCCGCCGGCGCCGACCTGCCGCCCAACCAGGAAGGCGCCATCGCGATCAGGTTGCCGCTGCCGCCCGGCACGCTCCCCACGCTCTGGGGCGACGACGAGCGCTACGTCTCCTCGTACCTGTCCCAGTTCCCCGGCCACTACCTGACCGGCGACGGCGGCTACAAGGACGAGGACGGCTACGTCTACGTCATGGGCCGCACCGACGACGTGATCAACGTGGCCGGCCACCGGCTGTCCACCGGTTCCATGGAGGCCGTTCTCGCCGCGCATCCCGCCGTCGCCGAGTGCGCCGTCATCGGCGTTCGCGACGAGCTGAAGGGCCAACTTCCCCGCGGTTTCGTCGTCCTCAAAGCCGGTGTCACAATCGACGAAATCACCCTCCGCGACGAGCTCGTCGCCGCGGTTCGCCGCGAGATCGGCCCGGTCGCCGCATTTCGCGAGGTGTCCGTTGTCGACGGTCTCCCGAAGACCCGTTCCGGCAAGATACTGCGCAAGACCATGCGGGCCATCGCCGACGGCCGCGACGAACCTGTCCCGTCCACCATCGAGGATCCCGCGGTTCTGGACACCCTCCGTCCGATCCTGCGGGGAACATGACATTGTTAACGCCATGGGATTGGGTTTCGGCGGCGAGGTGGCCAAGTATTACGCCAAATACCGGCGTGGCTATCCGTCCGTGGTCGTCGACGCGATCGCTGACACTTTCGGGCTGACCACCGACGATGTCGTCATCGACCTCGGCTGCGGCACCGGGCAGCTCACCCTGCCGCTGGCCGAACGCGTGCGTTCGGTCGTGGGCGTCGACCCGGAACCCGACATGCTCGTGCTTGCCCGGCTCACCGCCGAGGCACGGGGCATCACCAACATTTCCTGGCTTCTCGGCGCCGACCAGAACGTGCCGAACCTGACCGCGCTCCTGGGCAGCGGAACGGTCGGCGCCGTCACCGCCGCGGTCGCCATTCACTGGATGAACCGTGATGCCTTGTTCGCCGCCACCCGTCCATTGCTGCGGCCCGGCGGCGGCATCGCCGTCGTCACCAACGGCGCACCACTCTGGCTCCAGGACACCGAGTGGTCCCGCATCGTCCGGGCGCGCCTCGAACAATGGCTCGGCCGGTCCCTCACCTCGTCCTGCCAAACCGACGACGAAGGCCGCGCCCCCAACCGCAAGGCTCTGGAGTCAGCCGGCTACCGGTTCACCGAGTCCACAGTGGACTACGATGCTGCCCTGACCATCGACGACCTCATCGGCGGCATATTCTCCGCCGTCTCCACCGACAAACTCCCACCGGTGCCGGAACGGAACCAGTTCGCCGACCAGCTCTACACCGCCCTCGCCCCGAACGACCACGTGACCGAGCACGTCCGCGTCCACCTCCAGTTCGGCCACCTCGACTAGGTGCCGGCGCCGGAGGAGTGATTGATCGACAGCGACCGCGGGAAACCCGTGTGGCCCTGGGTTCTCGCGCTCACCGCTGCCATAGCTGCCCGATACCAGGCGTCCGCGTTCGCCAAGCTCGGCGATCTCAGCGCGGCCCGGTCCGCGCTCACCGCTGCGGCTCCGGCTCTCGCGTCCCCGCGCCCGTTCGCGCATGCCCAGGTCGATCATGCCCGCGCGCTCACTGATGCCGGGCACCTCGACGAAGCCCGCACTCGGGCCGCGGAAGCGCTCCAGATTGGCCGGCGGTACGGTTCGAGCGCATCTGCAGCAGGTGCGTGCCCTCAACCTGGTGGACGTGGACAACAGTTGATGTCAGGATGCGCGGGTGCGTAGCACTCCTACCCGGTCCTGGCGGGGGGTCAGCGCGGAGGAGCGGCGGGCCGAGCGGCGCGCGGCGCTGATCGAGGCCGGGCTCGAGGTCATCGGCACGCAGGGGTGGGCGAGCACCACCGTGCGCGGCGTGTGCCGGCAGGCGGGGCTCACCGAGCGGTACTTCTACGAGAGCTTTCCCGATCACGAGGCGCTGCTGCTCGCGGTCTACGAACACGTTCTCGTGGAGGGGATCCAGGTGGTGCTGGAGGCGGCGACCAAGGCGCCGCGCCATATCCAGCGCACCGCGAGGGCGGGGATCGCGGCGGCGGTCGAGTGGCTGATCGGGGATCCGCGCAAGGGGCGGGTGCTGATCCTGGAGGCGACCGGCAACGAGACGCTGCAGCGACGGCGGCAGGAGGCGGTGCGCGCGCAGGCGGCGCTGCTGTCGCAGTTCGCCCGGGACTTCTTCGGGGACGGGCCGGCGGATCCGACCGACACCTACCTCACCGCGCTCTCGCTGGTGGGGGCGCTGGCCGAGGTGGGCGGGGCGTATCTGGACGGCCAGCTCGACGTCTCGCCGGTGCGGCTGATCGACCATCTGACCGGGCTGTTCGTCGCGGCCACGGAGGTCTCCTCGGCGCGCTGACACGCGCCGACGTACTTTTCTCCGCGGAGGCGCACAACCGATTGTCGGCGGGGCTAAATTGGTCTATACCTAATGGTTTAGACCCTGCCGTCCGGGCTCCACTCGAGGAGGACCCGTGAAGATTTCCCGTAACCGCCGGATGCTCGCCGCGCTGACCGTGGCCGCCGCCACGGCCGCCCCGCTCGCCGTCGCCTCCGGACCCGCCACAGCCACCACGGAGCAGCACATCACCCGCATCACCTCGGTCGTGCCGGCACCGGTATCAGTGCGCTCGGAATCCCGCGACAACTTCGAGATCACCCGGCAGACCGCGATCGTCGCCCGGTCCACCGAGGCCGGCGCGGTCGCGCGCTACCTGGCCGGGGTGCTCCGGCCGTCCACCGGCTTCCCGCTGCCGGTGACCGGGTCGACCGGCACATCCGGCGCGATCTCGCTGCAGCTCGGCGCGGATCAGACCGTCGGTTCCGAGGGTTACGAGCTGACCGTGCGCCGCACCGGCGTCACCCTGCGGGCGAACACCGCGGACGGGCTGTTCGCCGGTGTGCAGACGCTGCGCCAGATGCTGCCGGCCAAGGTGGAAAGCCGCACGCGGCAGGCCGGGCCCTGGACCGTCGCGGGCGGGCGGATCACCGACTTCCCGCGGTTCGCGCACCGCGGCACCATGCTCGACGTCGCCCGGCACTTCTTCACCGTGGACCAGGTGAAGAAGTACATCGACCAGGCGGCGCAGTACAAGATCAACGTCTTCCACCTGCACCTGGCCGACGACCAGGGCTGGCGCATCGAGATCAAGAGCTGGCCGCGGCTGGCGACGTTCGGCGGCAGCACCCAGGTCGGTGGCGGGCCGGGCGGCTTCTACACCCAGGACCAGTACCGCGACATCGTGGCCTACGCCGCGTCCCGGCACATGACGGTCATCCCGGAGATCGACATGCCTGGCCACACCAACGCCGCGCTGGCCTCGTATGCGGAGCTGAACTGCGACGGCGTCGCCCCGCCGCTCTACACCGGCACCGACGTCGGGTTCAGCTCGCTGTGCGTCAACAGCGAGATCACCTACCGGTTCCTCGATGACGTACTGCGCGAACTGGCAGTACTGACTCCGGGAAAGTACCTGCACATCGGCACGGACGAGGCGCACGCCACCACCCCCGAGGACTACCGCACGTTCATCGGCCGGGTGCTGCCGATCGTGGTGAAGTACGGCAAGACCGTCACCGGCTGGCACCAGTTCGTCGTGGCGGACCCGCCGACCTCCGCGGTCCCGCAGTTCTGGGGCACCGAGCCGGTCGACGACGACGTGGCCGCGGCCGCCGCGCGCGGCAACAAGATCGTCATGTCCCCGGCCAACAAGGCCTACCTGGACATGAAGTACACCGACGCCACCCCGCTCGGTCAGGACTGGGCCGGCCTGATCGAGGTCCGCGACGCCTACGACTGGGACCCCGGCAACTACCTGCGCGGCGTCGGCGAAAGCTCGGTCCGCGGCCTGGAAGCTCCACTGTGGACGGAGACGATCGTCACCAGCGACCACATCGAGTTCATGGCGTTCCCCCGGCTCGCCGCCTACGCCGAGCTCGGCTGGTCCCCGGCGGCCACGCACAATTGGCCGAGCTTCCGGGACCGCCTGGCCGCCCAGGGTCCACGATGGACGGTGCAGGGCATCGACTTCTACCGCTCACCCCAGGTCCCCTGGCTCTGATCTGTGAAGTAAGCCAATACGTGCCGGGCCTGAGTGACCACCTCAGGTCCGGCACTGTCATGCCTACAGCGACGAGCTGCGCGCAAAGAGCACGTCAGCAGATCGCAGGACGATCCAGGGCAACTGGACGATCGTATCGGGTCCGTTTTCCTTCGCGGTCGCGACAGCGCTGAGTTGCTCCCGCACATCGTCGTCGCTCATGGGGTCGCTGTCGGCCCGCAAGAATCCGCTGGAGCTATTGATCCCAATAGTAATCTTCTTCACGCTGCGACACCTCGAGTCTTCATCCCGCCGGCAGAACGGCCCGAGAGACACCTAGCGTCCTTCACTGAACGGCGCGCTCGGACGAAGGGCGATAGATACCCTCGAGACAAGTTCAGCTGGAACGTGCTCGCCAAGCGACGGACTCCGGGCCATCGTCACCTCTCCGTCAGTCCTGAGCTCCACGGCCATGGTGACCGAGCACTCGCCCAGTACGAAACCCACCTCCCCGCGCTGCTGCTCCAGTCTCTCACCGGCTATCCTGATCTCCGCGAGAACGAGAGCGACAAGCTGGTTCAGCGGGACAAACTCCTGAGCCACGATGCGCCGCCTAAACGGTCTCGAAGGTCGGAACGATCGTGCAATCGATCTCGAGGCCCCAATGGCTCTTGTAGTCGATCGTCAGCTTCTCCTTGATCGACAGAATCCAGACGTTCAGGCCGATGTCCGTCGCGCTGTTGATCGAGAAGTCGGCGCTAATGTTGACCTTGAACTTGAACTCCCGAACCGTCATTGGGTCAGTTCCGGCCGACAAGATCGCCTGTGCCACGCGAGCCGACGCGGCCATTGCCGTGATGTATCCGGACAACTCAACGGCGTTTGCGACAGCCATGGGTTTACCTCCAAATCGAGTACAGACGCGGCGATCGTAGTCCGGACTGACCCGACGTAACCAGAGTCGAACTACTCTCCGACTCAGGGCAACATATTGACAGATGGAGGACAAGAATCGCGCCGTGCCACATGCCGAGGAGTGCCCTGGTGAGGAACAGTCAAGAATAGAGAATGGATTGTGAATCGACATTCCGCCAGACGGCATGTTGGGTATTGCCCACACAACGGACCGAGCGACAGCGATTACAGGAAAACCCTCTCCACGGTGCCGCGGTGCCGGGCGCGTTCGGCGGCGAACACGGCGAGGTGGGTCTCCAGCGACTCGGCCGGGCCGGACAGGATCGTCGACGGGTCACCCGTTGCTACGGCGGTGGTGAACGCCTCCATCAGGCCGGCGTCGCCGCCGCCGTGGCCGGCCGCCGCGTCCGGGCCCGGCGTGGCCGTGGTGAGCTCCTCGCTGCTCCCGGTGGTGAAGTCGTACACGGTCAGCCGCTCGCCGTCCCCCTCGATCGAGCCGCGGGTGCCGAAGATCTGCGTGCGGCGGTCCAGGTGCGGGGTGAACGCGACCATCTGGAACGTGGCCGTGGCGCCGCCGGCGAACTCGAGCGCCACCACCTGGTGGTCGACGGCGTCGTTGTCGCACGCGTAGACGCACCGCCCGTACGGCCCGTCCCGCAACGCGGCCAGCACACCGGTTTCGGTCACCTCGTCGGTGATCACGCTGACCGGCCAGCCGGTTCGGCCCTCCCGCAGCCGGCCGAGGTAGAGCCGGGGCGCGGAGTACGGGCACTCCGGCTCGACGGCACAGTCGAGGCACCGGTCGGCCGCACCCGGCGGGCGGTTCTCCGGCCGGAAGTGGCGCAGCGAGCCGAAACTGGACACGCGCTCGATCGGCCGCCCGACGATGTGCCGCAACCAGTCGATGTCGTGGCAGGACTTGGCCATCAGCATGAACGACGCCCGGTCGGTCCGCCGCCAGTTCCCGCGCACGAACGAATGCGCGTGGTGCCACCAGCCGACCGGCTCCAGATGCTGCACGCTCAGCACGGTGCCGACCCGCCCACTGTCCACAATGTCCTTGAGCAGCCGGGTGTACGGCCGGTAGCGCAGCACGTGGCAGACCGCGAGCAGCACCCCGGCGTCCCGCACCGCGGCCACCAGCGTGCGGCATTCCTCCTCGGCCGGCGCCAGCGGCTTCTCCACCAGCAGGTGATACCCCTTGCGCGCCAGCGTGATCGCCGGTGCGACGTGCTCGGTGTCCCGGGTGGCCACGATCGCCGCGTCGGCCAGCCTGGGCGCGCCGGCCAGCTCCTGCCAGGACGCGAACGCCCGCTCCGCCGGGATCCCGTGCTCCCGCGCCAGCCGCTCCCGCTGGTAGGCGCGCGGCTCGGCCACTGCCACAACCGTTGCCCGGTCCGGGTTCCGCGCCACCCACCCCGCGTACGCGCTGCCCCGGTCGCCCGCACCGAGGACGGCGAGGGTGACTGTGCTCGATTGGCTCGCTCCGCTCGCAGGCGCGGGCCTTGACGCTGTACCTGTTCCCGCCTTCGCTCCTTCGCGCTGCTCGGTCACTCGCTGGCGCTCGCTCCCTGCGCTGCTCGCAGTGTTTATTTCTGGCTCGATGGCGTAGCGCCAGTCAGGCACCGCCGGCCCGCGCGTGACCATCAGGGCTCCCCGGTCCGCCGGCGGTAGGTGGACACCACGACCGAGGCGGTGACCGGCATCGGCTCCGCCAACTCCCGGACCCGCTCCCGCAGCACCGCCGGGTTGGTGTGCCACGCGCTCGGACCCATCGCCACCACCGCGTCGATGTCCTTGTGCGACAACGACATGGTGAACTCCCAGTCGTCCTCACTGGACAGCTGGCAGTACGGCGCGATGGCCGCCTCGATCTTGTCGCGCTTCTCCGGCTCCACCTTCAGCAGGCTCAGCTTCCAGACCAGCTCGACCAGGTGCCGCGCGGTGGGCGAGACCACGATCAGCACCCCGCCCGGACCCAGCACCCGGTGGATCTCGGCGGGGTTGCGCGGCGCGAAGATGCTCAGCGCCACCGCGACCGAGCCGCTGCGCACCGGCAGCCCGTGCCAGGTGTCGCAGCCGATCGCGCCGGCCCGCGGGTGGGCCCGGGCGGCTCGGCGCAGCGCCGCCTTGGACACGTCGAGGGCGAGCCCGACCCGGCCGGGCAGCGCGTCCAGCACCGGGGCCAGGTAGTGCCCGACGCCCGCGCCGATGTCCACCACGCAGCCCAGCGGCCGGTCCACCGTGGCGCGCTGCGCCGCGGTCACCACCGCCGCCACCACCGGCGCGAAGTGGCCGGCGGACTGGAACCGGGCCCGCGCCTCCACCATCGCCGGGGTGTCCCCGGAGATGCCGGCCGACTTCGCCGAAACCAGGTTCAGGTAGCCCTGCTTGGCGACGTCGAAGGTGTGCGCGCGCGGGCAGTGCACCGCGGCACCGGCCAGCGAGAGGTCCGACCCGCAGGTCGGGCACGTCAGGTAGGGGAGCACGTCGTCGAGCACGGAGCTCACCATCCGGTCAACCGGCACGGGCGGCCAGCCGCTCGATCCGGTGCAGCCGGTCCACATGCGACTGTGCCTCGGGCTTGATCAGGACGCTGCGCAGCACCCGGGCGGCGTCCGCGTCGGCGCGCACACCGGGATGCCGCCGGGCGAACGCCTCCGCCCCGATCCGCAGCGCGCTCACGAAAACCGGGTCGTGCCCGGCCGCCATCCCCTCGGTCATGACCCGCGCCGACGCCGCGTCGATCTCGGAAAGCGTTGCCGCGGTGGGGAAGTACGCGACGATGTCCAGCTCGGGCGGCTGGTACAGGGAAAGGTGCGGCGAGCGGGTGATCTCCTCCGCCCAGGCCAGCGCCGCCCGCCGGCTGGCCGCGAGGAACGCGCCGAGCCCGTCCGGGCGCAGCGGGAACACCTGCAGCGTCAGCCAGAACGCGGCGGCCGCGGCCCCGGCGCGGGAGCACTCCAGGCTGATCTCGCCGAGGTGGAACTCCGCGTCGGTGAAGTAGGTGTACGGCGAGTCGTGCAGGTAGAACCGGGCCACCGACGGGTCGGCGAAGAGCACCGCGCCGCAGCCGTAGGGCTGCAGGCCGTGCTTGTGCGGGTCGATCACGACCGAGTCGCAGCCGGCGATCGCCCGCCACGGTTCCGGGGCGATCGGCTCGGGTGAGCTCGGATGTGCCAGCAATACGAAGAATCCACCATATGCGGCGTCCACATGCAACCGGACGCCGTAGCGCTCCTTGAGTACCAGCGCCTCGTGGATCGGGTCGATCGCGCCGAGCCCGGTGGTGCCGGCGGTGAGCACCACGGTGCCGACGTCGCCTTTCTTGAGCACGTCCTCGAGCGCGTCGAGGTCCATCCGGCTCCGGTCGTCGACCGGAACCGAGGTGCCCTCGATGCCGAGCACGCCGCACATTCGCCCATGTGTGTAGTGGCTCTCCGCGCTGAACGCGACGCCCTTGCCGGGGTGGGACTCCCGGGCGACGTAGAGCGCCTCAAGGTTGGCGATGGTGCCGCTGCTGGTGAGGTGCCCGAGATGGGTGCCGAACCCGAACATGCGCGCCAGCTCGGCGATCGCCTCGCGCTCCATCCGCGCGGTGGCCGGGCCGCTGTCCTGGGCGTGGTTGTTCGGGTTGATCAGCATGGCGGTCAGGTAGCCGGCCACCGCCACGGGGTGCGGCGGCTTGAGCATCTGCCCGACGTAGTCCGGGTGGAAATACGGGTAGTTGTCGCCGAGCCGCTCGGTGAACTCCTTGAACGCGGCGGCGAACCGGTCGGGGTCCACCTGCTGCGCCGGATGCTCCTGGTACGCGCCGAAACCGGACCGCCAGGCGTCCACCGCGGCCACGCCCTGGGTCAGCCAGCCGTCGAGCGGATTCATGACAGGTCTTCCAGCGCGGCGACGATCCCGCGGTGGAACGTCGGGTAGGCCGTGATCATGTTGCGCAGCACGGTGGTCGGCACCTCGGCGTGCACCGCGACGGCCAACGCGCCGAGCACCTCGCCACCGGACGGCCCGACCGAGGTGGCGCCGACCAGCACCCCACGGTCGGCGTCCTCGACAACTTTGATCAACCCCTCGTTGCCCACGCCGTGGATGAAGCCGCGCGAGGTGACCGCCAGGCTGGTCGATCCGGTGCGCACCTTCAGCCCGCCGTCGCGGGCCGCGGCCTCGGTGAGCCCGACCATGCCGACCTCGGGGTCGGTGAACGTCACGCTGGGCACCGCGTGGTAGGCCGGCGGCGGGTGCTCCCGGCCAAGGATGTCCGCGACCGCGGCACTCGCCTGGTACACCGACATGTGGGTGAACGCGCCCTTGCCGGTGATGTCGCCGATCGCCCACAACCCGTCCGCGGCGCGCATCCGGTCGTCCACCGGGATGACCCGGGCGCTGTCGTCCAGGCCGTAGGCGCCGACGCCGAGCGCGGCCAGGTCCCGCGTCCGCCCGGCCGCCACCAGCAGGCACTCCGCGGTGAGCGGCTCGCCGCCGCCGGCCGTGACGGTGAACCCGGCGCCGTCGTGGCTGACCTCGGACGCCGAGGTGCCGGTGCGGACGGTGATGTTCTCCGCGGCGAACCGCTCCGCGACCAGCGCGCTGGCCTCGGGCTCGACCGGCGGCAGCAGCCGGTCCGCGGTCTGGATGAGGGTGACCTTGGCGCCGAACCGGGAGAACACCTGGGCGAGCTCGCAGCCGACCGGCCCGCCGCCGAGCACGATCATGCTGCTGGGCACCGTGGTGGTCCGGGCCGCCTCCCGGTTCGTCCACAGTGGAGTGCCGGCCAGCCCGGGGATCGGCGGCACCGCCGGATCGGTGCCCGGGTTGAGCACGATCCCCTTCGTGGCCTCGAAGGTCCTCACACCGTCCGAAGTGGACACCGTGACCTGGCCGGGAGCGGTGATCTTCCCGTGGCCGCGGACGAACCGCCCGCCGGCGCGCTCCAGCCGCTCGACCGCGACCCGGTCGTCCCAGTCGTCGGTGGCCTCGCGGCGGATCCGGGTGGCCACCGGTCCCCAGTCGGGTTGGACCTGGGCCGAGCCGGCCAGCTCGCGCACCCGGCGCGCCTCGGCCAGCGCGTCCGCCGCCCTGATCATCATCTTGGTGGGCACGCAGGCGAAGTACGGGCATTCGCCGCCGACCAGCCGGGAGTCCACCCCCACCACCGACAGGCCCGCCCCGGCCAGCTCCGCCGCCACGGCCTCGCCGCCCGGCCCCAGCCCGATCACCACCACGTCCACGGTTTCGGTGCTCACGTGGCCATCATTCCCGACCGCCGCATCCGCAACAGGACGAAAGCCGCCAGGCACAGCACAGCAAGCACGTAGGCGTTGCCCGGGAGCGCTTCCAGCACGGACCACTGCAGCTCGACGTGCGCGCCGCTGCGAACCACGAAGAACTCCCAGCCGGTGCCCACCACGGCGATCGCGGCCAGCGACACCCGGGCCCAGGCGGCGCCGCGCAGCGCCCGCGGCACCAGGAAGGCGACCAGCGGCACCATCCACACCCAGTGGTGGGTCCAGGACACCGGGCTGACCAGCAGGCCGCAGAACGCGGTGACCAGCAGCGCGCCCAGGTGCTCGCCGCGGCCGTGCAGCCGGCGGACGACAACGCCGGACACCGCCAGACACGCCGCGGCGAGCACACCGACCGCCACCAGCGTGGCCAGCCCCTCCCCGGCGAGGCGCTGCACGATCCCGTTCAGCGACTGGTTGCCGATCCAGGAGTTGGTGGTCGCGTCGTTCCCGTCGATCAATGCCGTCCCCCAGAACAGTGCTGTATCTCCGGGCAGTACTAACTCTGCGAAAGTATTGACCGCGACGAAAGTACCCATCGCGCGTAAAGCGTCGGCCCGCCGCCCGGTGAGCGCCAGGTGCAGCACGAAGATCAGCGGCGTCAGCTTGATCGCCGAGGCCAGCCCGACCAGCACCCCGGACCAGCGGGATCCCCGGAGCACCAGCACGTCGAGGACAACCAGGCCCATCAGCACCAGGTTCAGCTGGCCGAGCGCCAGGGTCCGCCAGACGGGCTCCAGCGCCAACACCGCCAGCAGCGTGACCGCCACCGTGAGCCCGCGCTGCCCGGGCATCGTCACCCGCAGCACCCCGCCCAGCGCGAGCATGGACAGCGCCGCGATCACACCCCAGCTCAGCTGGGCCGGCACGAGCACCAGTGGGAAGAACTGCAGGGCCGCCACCGGCGGATACGCGAACGGCAGCGGCGGCGCCCACGGCGGCTCGCCGGTCAGCGGCAGGTAGAGCGGATCCCCGTGCAGCACGGCCAAGGCACCGGCCCGGTACACCGCGCTGTCCACCCCGAGTCCGTGCCCGGCCAGCCAGAAGATCACCGAGATCGCCAGCAGCACACCGGCCAGCACCCATGCCACGACCGGGATCCGGGCACACCGCCGGGCCGTATGCAAGATCCCCAGCGTGCCCACCCGCGCCACCCTACCGAGAGTTGTCCGCGGCTCGGGCGAGGCCGCGCACGACCTGGCGGAGGAACCGGGTCAGGCCCAGGCGCAGCACGGCGCCGGTGCCCGGGATCCTGGGCGAGAACGAGACCCGCCAGTGGATCACGGTGCCGCCGCCGGCCGGGCTGAGCGTCACCTCGCCGCGGTAGTCCCGGACCGGCAGGCCCTCGAGGTGGGCGTAACTGAACGCGCGGTCCGGGGTGAACCCGGTGACCTCGTCGCGACCGGTGACCCGGCCGTTGCGGAAGATCCGCACGGCGCCGACGCCCTCCCGCTCGCCGTCGCCTTCCCGTTCCAGTGTGAACGAGTCGATCGGACTCCAGTCCGGCCAGGTGGAACCGTCGCGGAGCAGGGCGTACACGGTGGCCGGGTCGCCGGTGGTCCGCTCGGTCGCGTCAATCTGGTAGCGCCGCATGTACCACATGGTACATGTACCATTCGGTTCACGATGACAGATCCCAGGGAACGGCTGCTGTCCGCGGCCATCGACCACGTCGCGGCTCACGGCCTCGCCGACCTCAGCCTGCGCGGGCTCGCCGCGGCCATCGGCACCAGCCACCGCATGCTGATCTACCACTTCGGCTCGAAGGAGGGCCTGCTCGTCGCGCTGATCCGGGCGGTGGAGCAACGCCAGCGCGACGCCCTGGCCCAACTCGAACTGGCGCCGGGCGCGACGCCGGCCGACCTGGGCCGCGCGTTCTGGCGCCGCCTGACCGATCCCGCGCTCTGGCCGCACGAACGGCTGTTCTTCGAGGTCTACGGCCAGGCGCTGCAGGGCCGCCGGGGCACGACGGCGCTGCTCGACGGCATCGTCACCGACTGGCTCGTGCCGCTCGTCGAGCTCGGCGTGCGGCACGGCTTTTCGCGTGACGAAGCCGAGTCCACCGCCCGCCTCGGCCTCGCCGTCACCCGCGGCCTGCTCCTCGACCTGCTCGCCACCGGCGACCGCGCCGGCGTCGACGCGGCCATGGAGCGGTTCATCACGTTGACGTACGAGCGTTCCGGTACCTCGCCGGCGCGAACTCGTCCCGGGCGATCGCGTGCCGCCGGGCCCGCAGGTACGCCGGACCGTTGATCCGCCATGACTCCGGCAGCACCGGGGTCAGTGCCCGGGACGCCGCCGCGATCATCCGCAGCTGCCAGGCCTGCCGGCGGGTCCACCGCAGACCCAGCCGTTGCCGCAGGGCCGGCGGCAGCGTGCCGACTCCGGTCAGCATCAACACATGCGCCATCGGCACCCGGAGGATCCGCCAGACCGGCTCGCTCCACGGCGGCATCGAGTCCGGCCGCGCCGGGCGCGCCGAGGCCCGCAGCACCGTGTCCACGGTCGGGGTGTGCTCCAGCCGCGTGGCGACCACCTCGTCGACGTACGCCAACAGGCCGTCCCAAGTGGACGGCAGGTCACCGTCCCGGATCCCCAGTAACCGCCCTACCCCGAGCCATTCCTGATACAGCCGGTCCACTTCGGACCGGCTCATCCCCGAGCCGAACAATCCCTGCGAGCTCACGATCGAGTACACCAGCGTCGCGTGCACCCAGGCGTAGGCGCCCGGCTCCAGCGCGTGGTACCGGCTCCCGTCCGGGTTCGTTCCCTTGATCCGCCGGTGCATCTCCCGCAACCGCTCGCCGACCTCGACCGCGTCCGGCCCGCCGTAGACCGTCAGGTTGACCCAGTCGATCGTCCGGAACAACCGCGCCCACGGCTCGGCCTGGAAGTTCGAGTGATCACGCACGCCGGACCCCACGGTGGGGTGCGCCACCTGCAACAGCAACGCGGACAGCGCGCCGAGGAACAGCCGCAGATCGCTGGTGTAGCGCCAGGACACCGAATCCGGTCCCAATGTCAGGGCGCGGGCTTCCTCCTCAGTCAGGCGCATCTGCCCGCTCCCTTCTGACAACGTTCCTCGACGAAACGTGTCATGGACAACGCCCGATGTCAACATAGGGCTGTCCCCACCCTGAACCCGGGTGCTGCCGCCAGTGAGATCCCGAAGCCCGCGCAGCAGTCTCGGTTCATGTCCGTACGCCGCATCCCGTTCACCGCCGGCATGATCACCCTGCTGACGCTCATCGGACTGATCACCGGCGCGATGTTCACCCGGGTCGCCGACCTGCCGTGGGGCGCGGACGTGGCCTACGGCCTCCCGGCGTTCACCGACGGTCGCTTGTGGACACTCAGCACCGGCGCCTTCTTCGCCGTGACCCCACTCTGCTACGTCGCCGTGCTGGGCAGCTTCGCAGTGCTGGCCGGGTTCGCCGAGGTGCGACTCGGCACCTACCGCGCCGTGCTGGCCTGTCTTTACGGCCACCTGGCCGGCGTGCTCGGCACCGCGCTCCTGGTCGCGCTCGTCCCAGGAACCCCCTGGGCCCATGCCGTCGACGTCGGCATCTCGGCCGGCGCCATGGCCGCCGCGGCGATCGCCACGATCACGCTGCCCCGCCCGTGGCGGTTGCTCAGCCGGCTCGCCCTGCTCGTCTACTGCGTCGCCGCGCTCCTGCTGCTCGGCCAGCTCGCCGACGTCGAGCACCTGATCGCCGTGCTGGCCGGCCTGCCGCTGGGCCGCACGTTCCTTTCTGGGGGCAGGCGCCGAGACCCCCGAGGAGGCTCAGCCCCCACACCCCCCTTTCTCCGGCTCGGCGCCCGTCCGGAACCCGCGCCGGGCGCTGCCGTCGACCGTGCGCACGCACTGCTCGCCCGGCACGGCGGCGGCACGCTGTCCTGGATGACCACCTGGCCGGGCACCCGCTACCTGCTCGCGGCGGACGGCTACCTCGCCTACCGCCGCCACGCCGGCGTGGCCATCACGGTCGGCGACCCGGTCGGCTCCCCCGCCTGGCGGGCCCGCGCCATGACCGAGTTCGCCGCGTTCTGCGACCGCTCCGGCCTGATCCCGTGCGGCTTCTCGGTCGGATCATCCACTGTGGACTCCGCGGCGCCGCTGCACTGGCGGCACGTCCAGGTGGCCGAGGACACCCTGCTCGACCTCGCCGGCCTGGAGTTCCGCGGCAAGCCGTGGCAGGACGTCCGCACCGCCCGCAACCGCGCCGCCAAGGAGGGCATCGAGTTCCGCCTGATCACCCTCGCCGACGCCCCGCCCGCGGTCATCGCCCAGGTCCGCGACATCTCAGCCACCTGGCTGCGCTGCAAACGCATGCCGGAGCTGCATTTCACGCTCGGCGGCGTGGATGAGGCCATGGACCCCCGGGTCCGCGTCGGGATCGCCGTCGACGCCGCCGGCACCGTCCACGGCGTCACCTCCTGGCTCCCCATCCTGGACCGGTCCGGCCACCCTCGCGGCTGGACCCTCGATCTCATGCGCCGCCGCCCCAACGGCTTCCGCCCGGTGATCGACTTCCTGATCGCCTCCGCCTGCCTCGTGTTCCAAGCCGAAGGCGCCACCGTCGTCTCCCTGTCCGGCGCGCCCCTGGCCCGCTCAGCCGGCACCGGGCGGGTCAGCCCAACCCAACGCCTCCTCGACCTCCTCGGCGCCGCCCTCGAACCCTGCTACAACTTCCGCTCCCTGCACGCCTACAAGGCCAAGTTCCACCCCCGCCGCGAAACCCTCCACCTGCTCTACCGCCGCCCCGCCGACCTCCCCCGCATCGGCATCGCCCTCCTCCGCGCCTACCTCACCCAAGATCACCGGGCGAAGACGCGCGGTTCTGAAGCGTGCGGCCGTCATGAGTCTCGACTCCTCCGAGTCGAACAAGTCCGGAGTACGGACCCTGTGCATATCAGGTGCAATTCACAGGGTCCGCCTGCCTCTGGGTTTACCTACCTTGTTGACCGTTCTCCGGCGCTAACAGAATCTCGCCCGGGGGCGCCGGCGCGGCCATGACTGCAGCACCACCACGACCGCGGCCGCGATCGCCGCCCCGTAGATCCCGAGCAACCAGATCGCGAGGGCCAGAAGCAAGAACACCGTCACCACGAGAGCCACCGCCCTCGCCGTCCGCGCCCACGTCGCGAGGACCCAGCGCAGCAGGCAGAACAGGCAACGAAGAGCCCGGTGACGCTGGTGCTGAAGGTGCCGAGGCCAACGATGAAGGCCGCCAGGCTGTGGCAGCTCGACCGGTTGGACGACTACTTCGCCATCGGGTGAAGGATCCAATTTCACCCGATCGAGTGACGCGCCCGCCTCGTGGCTTGACCTGCAGGTTTGACAACAGGTTCCCCGGGGCTCCCCCGACCGGGGGAAGCCATGCCCTAGTGTCTCATTGTCCACTTGACATAGACTCAAGGGGTTCACTCCTTATCTGACGTGTTAAGCAACCAGTTCGGACGGAGTGAACGTGGGCGCGACCCCTTGAGCCGGGTAAGCGATGGGGGTCGCGTTCCGCGTTCAAGGCAGGACGATAAGGACACATGAACTCGCCCGTTTCGCCTTGCCGCATCTATCTATCCATGCCATTGGGCCACGGCGCCACCATCTAAAGGGTGATCTCTAACGAGTTACTCCGGCTGGGCAGGGTAGACGGCTGCCGAACCGCGACGAACGGTCAGACCGCATCAGTCGCTCTGATAAGCCTCGCCATCACAACAATGGATCCAAATCTCGACGCCTAGTTACGCCTCACCCAATCCAGTGAGGACTAAACGTAGACCTCTCGAGTGGTGGACTACCGAAACAATGAGTCCAACCATGATGCAATCAAACCGAGAGTGGGCTTCATCGTCGCCCAGGAGACGGAGGGCGGTGAGGGACCGTAACACTTCAACCCGGCCAGACGATGCCGCGAAAGCTTTCGGACACGGGTGCGACGCCGACTTCGCCTGCACGGCCGACCGCCGGCCAACCTGACTCCTCCGACCACAAACCAGACCTGACATCCACCGCCAGGGGCCGCTCCCGTGCGTGCTCTCGTTCAACGTGCGTCTGCGGCCACTCCGGTCAGCCCAACCGGCCAGTCGTTCGCCATGCGCACGGGTTCGCGGAAACCCAGTGGGGTCCGGGCGAGCAAGGAGTGCTCGAGAGTGTGTGCCCTTACTCTACCCCGGTCAGCAGCCACGCCACATCGGCCTGCGGAAGGATTTTATCGATCAATTCACACCCTATTCTTCCCCGCATGGTCTCTGATTTAGCGCCCTTTGTGCAGGCGATAGCCGAGGAAGAGTCAGCTGCCGGGCGGTTCGCCGGTGCCATACTGATCGCCCAGGGGCAGGAGCGGATCTTCACTGGGCGCGTATGGCCTGGCCGACCGTGAACGCGGGATACCCAACATGCTGTCCGCGCGATTCCGCAACGGCTCGATGACCAAGATGTTCACCGGCGTGGCGATCGGCCAGCTGATCCAAGCCGGCCAGGTGAACCCGGCCGCGCCGGTCGGCAGTTACCTGCCCGACCACCCAAACCGGGACGTGGCCACCAAGATCAGCATTCATCACCTGCTGACCCACAGCGGCGGCACCGGAGACATCCTCCCGGAATACTACGAACGCCGCGAGCAGCTCCGCACGATCGCCGACTACCTCGCACTGTTCGGCGAGCGGGAGCCACGCTTCGAACCCGGCACCCGCTACGAGTACAGCCACTACGGCTTCATCCTGCTCGGCGCCGTGATCGAAGCCGTCAGCAACCCCATCTGCGGACAAATCACGACCTTCGGCCACAACGGCGGAGGACCAGGCATGAGCGGCGATCTCTCCTTCTGGCCCAACTCCGGCCACATCGTCGCCGTCCTGGCCAACAAGGACTGGATAGCAACCGAAGTCTCCGGCTTCATCTGCTGCCACCTACCCGGCACCCCAACCTGAGGACAGCCGCAGAGCTACACCTGGCGGCCTGGGCGACGTTGAGACCCATTACAACCAGAAACCCACTCAAGGGGGTCCGGGGGGCGAAGCCCCGCCGGGTGGGGCCCTGGGGGCTTCGCCCCCAGAAAACACCAGCGAAACGCCGTGGCGAGCGCATTCCGCGAGCGCATGCCCCCGGCGTGGAGCTGAGGGGAATCGAACCCCTGACCTCCTCGATGCGAACGAGGCGCGCTACCAACTGCGCTACAGCCCCGAAGACTGGGGAAGCTTAGCAGGCTACTCGCCGGCGGCGCGGCGGTAGGGGAGGTTGGCGGGGTGGTCGAGGTCGGCGAAGGCGGGGTCTTCGTCGTCGAAGTCGAGGGGGGTGGCGTTGGGGACGGGGGGTGGGGGTGGGGCGGCGGGGCGGGGTGGGGCGGCCGGCTCAGGGGTGGGCTCGGCGACGGGGAGGGCGCGTTGGTGGGCCTGGATGCGGGCGGCGCTGCGGAGGCGGGCGAGGCGGCGTTCGCGGATCTCCTGCTCGATGCGGACCTGGCGGCGGAGGTAGGCGAGGTAGCTGATCAGGGCGATGTCGACCGCGCCGTGGGGGTACCAGAGCAGGGGGAAGACGATGGCGGCGAGGATGGCCAGGACGATGGCGGCGACGAGGAGGGCGAGGACGACGCGCTGGCGGTAGGCGTACTTGGCGCGGGCGATGATGGCGGCGGCCTCGGGGTCGAAGCCGCCGCGGCCGGGGCGGTAGGGGCGGGGTGGGGGGTCGGGCTGGTAATAGGTGCGCGGCGGCGGGTCGTAGTGGGGGACGGGGTCACCGGTTTCCGGATCGAAGCCGCCACGGTAGGTGGGCCCGGGCTCGCCGGCCTCGGGGTCCGCGTCCTCGCCGTACAGGTGCGGGTCGTGCTCGACGGGATCCACCTCGTCGCGATATGGGTGCGGCTCGGGGGCGGGGTCGTCGACCTGGTCGTCGTCGCGCATCGGTGGCTCCTCGACCTCCTCGGCGCTGCGCACCACCCGGGCGGCCAGGGCCGAGTCCGCGGTTCTGGCGATCTCCTGGCGTTTGCGCACGATCATCGGGACGAGGACGACGAGCCAGGCCACGACGAGCGCGACAATGATCAGCGAGCTCGGCATGCCTCGTCACCTCCCCCTCGGACACGATCATTTACGCGCGCCACGTTAGTCACAACAGTCACACGCGCGGTGGAGGCGCGCCGAATCGGCAACTAGTCGATATGGGCGCGGCCGGCGGTTAGCAGCCGGGATACCAGACCATTCGGAACGTCCTCTGTGGTCAAAGCGAAACAGAGATGGTCCCGCCAGGCGCCGTCGACGTCGAGATAGCGCTGGAACACGCCTTCCTGGCGGAAACCGAGCTTCTCCAGAACACGCAGGCTGGGCAGGTTCTCCGGGCGAACGGTGGCCTCCAGGCGGTGCAGGCCGCCCAGGGTGAAGCAATGGTCGACGACGAGCGCGACCGCGGCGGTGGCGACGCCGCCGGAAGTGGTTCCGCTGGCCACCCAGTAACCCACCCACGCCGAGCACAACGAACCACGCACCACATTGCCGACCGTTATCTGGCCGGCGAACCGGCCGTCCACGGTGATAACGAACGGCAGCGACATCCCGCGCCGGGCCAGCGCGCGCAACGTCGACCATTGTCCGGGCCAGGACAGCGCGCTGTTGCGCTCCTCCCACGTGCCGGGCGCGGTCGGCTCCCAGCTCTCCAGGTGCCGCCGGTCGGCCAGCCGGGTGCGGCTCCACACCGCGGCGTCGGTCAGCCGCGGCTTGCGCAGCTCCACCACCCCGGCGGCCACCCGTAACCGGCCGAGCCGCGCGGGCCAGCCGGGATGGCGACCGCCTGCGGCGACCGGAACCGGGGGGACCATGACGCGCCGCTCAGCCACGCTGGGCCAGGAAGCTCACCAGCACCTCCTCGCCCACCGCCACCTCGGTGGTCTCCTCGTCGACGAGGATCAGGCAGTTGGCCTCGGCCAGCGACGCGAGCAGGTGCGAGCCGGACGTCCCAAGAGGCTGCACCAGGTACTCCCCGTTGGTGTCGTCGCGCAGCAGCTGCGCACGCAGGAAACCCTTGCGGGACTTGGTGGACGTCACCGGCGAGAGCAGCCGCGCGGAGATCACCCGCCGGTGCGGGTTGCGCTTGCCCTGCGCGGCTCGGATCAGTGGGCGGACCATCACCTCGAACACGATCAGCGCGCTCATCGGGTTGCTCGGCAGCAGGAAAGTCGGCACGGCGTCCGGGCCGAGCCGGCCGAAGCCCTGCACCGAGCCGGGATGCATGGCCACCCGGGTGGTGTCCACGTCGCCCAGCTCGCCGAGCACGGCGGCGATCTCCGCGGACAGCTCGCCGCCGACCCCGCCGGCGATCACCACGATCTCGGAGAGCAGCAGCCGGCTCTCCACCACCTCGCGGAGCTTGCGGGCGTCCGCCGGCACGATGCCGACCCGGTTGACCTCGGCGCCGGCGTCCCGCGCGGCGGCGGACAGTGCGTAGGAGTTGACGTCGTAGACCTGGCCCTGGCCCGGCGTGCGGTCGATGTCGATCAGTTCGTCGCCGACCGAGATCACCGACACCCGGGGCCGCGGGTAGATCAGCACCTTGGACCGGCCGACCGCGGCCAGCAGCCCCACCTGGGCCGGGCCGATCGGCGAGCCGCGGCGCACGGCAACGTCCCCGGTCTGCACGTCCTCCCCGGTGCGCCGGACGAACGCGGCGGACGGCACCGGGTGCACCACGGTGACCCGCGCCTGGTGCCCGTCGGTGTAGCCGACCGGGACCACGGCGTCGGCCAGCGTCGGCAGCGGCGCGCCGGTGACCACCTTCACCGCCTGCCCGGGCTGCAGCCGGCGGGGCTGGCGGGAGCCGGCCGCGATCTCCCCGACCACCGGCAGCTTCACCGGCTCGGCGCCGGCCTGCTGCACGTCGACACTGCGCACCGCGTACCCGTCCACCGCGGCCTGGTCGAACCCCGGCAGCGCCCGCTCCGCCACCACGTCCTCGGCGCACAGCATGCCCTGCGCGTCGGCGATCGCCACGCGCACCGGGGCCGGCCGGACCGCGGCGGCCAGCGCCCGGCCGAGCTGCTCGTCGACTGACCTCATCCCCGTTACCCGTCCTGTACCCGTTCGCGCAGCCATCGGCGCAGGTCGGGCCCATACTCGGGGTGCGAGAGCGCAAAGTCCACGGCGGCACGCAGGAAACCGCCGGGATTACCCAGGTCGTGACGCTCGCCGCGGTGCACCACCACGTGCACCGGGTGCCCCTCGGAGATCAGCAGCGCGATCGCGTCGGTCAGCTGCAGCTCGCCCCCGGCGCCCTGGGTGATCCGTTTCAGCGCCCCGAACACGGCCCGGTCGAGCAGGTATCTACCGGCCGCGGCGAGCGTTGACGGCGCTTCGTCCGGCGCCGGCTTCTCCACCATCCCGTGGACCCGCTTGACGTCCGGGTCGTCGGTGTCCTCGACGTCGAACACCCCGTAGGCGGCGATCTCGGCCCGCGGCACGTCGAACGCGCAGAGCACGGTGCCGCCCCGCTCGGCCCGCACCCGTCCCATCGTCTCCAGCACCCCGGTGGGCAGCACCAGGTCGTCCGGCAGCAGTACGGCCACGGCCGTCTCGTCGCCGTTCAGATTCGGCTCCGCGCAGCCGACGGCGTGCCCGAGGCCCAGCGCCTCCTCCTGGATCGCAGTCTCCACGGCGAGCAGGGCGGGAGCGCGGCGCACGCGGTCGAGCAGCTCGGTTTTCCCGCGGCGCTCGAGCGTCTCCTCGAGCTCGGGTTGCGGGCGGAAGTATTCGGCGACCGCGTCCTTTCCGGGCGACGTGACGATGATGAGCCGGCGGGCGCCCGCGGCCGCGGCCTCCGCCGCCACCAGCTCGATTCCGGGCGTGTCCACCACCGGGAACAGCTCCTTGGGCACCGCTTTTGTGGCCGGCAGGAAACGGGTACCCAGCCCGGCGGCCGGCACGATGGCGGTGGTGAACGGAGGGGCCATGGACAGCGACTCTAACCTCATTGCGTGGCCCTGCTAGGCAGCGATGTCGATACGCCCGGCGCGTGGAGCAAAGCGCGCTGGCGCAGAGAGCTTCGGGCCGCGCGCCGCGCCGTACCGGCCAGGGTGCGGTTCACCGACGCGCTGGCGCTCGCGGCCCAGTTGACCAGCGGACGGGTGGTGCGGCCCGGGCAGACGCTGTGCGGGTACGTGCCGGTGGGCTCGGAGCCGGGCTCGGCGCAGATGCTCGACGACATCGCCGACTTCGGGGTGCGGGTGCTGCTGCCGATCGTGGCCGGGCGGGGGCCGCTGGACTGGGCCTGGTACGCCGGGCCGGACTCGTTACGGCCGGGCCCGTACGGGTTGCTGGAGCCGATCGGGGAGCGGCTGTCCACGTCGGCCTTGCGGATCGCCGACCTGGTGCTGGTGCCGGCGCTCGCGGTGGACCGGAGCGGGACTCGGCTCGGGCGGGGCGCCGGGCACTACGACCAGTCGCTGCCGCTGACCGCGCCGGGCACCCCGCTGGTGGCCGTGGTGCGTGACCAGGAGGTGTTCGACGAGCTGCCGCGCGAGCAGCACGACGTGCCGATGAGCGCGGCGATCACGCCCAATCGCGGTCTGATCCGGTTCTAGCGGCCTGAGCTATCATCAGGTTGGCACTCTGTCGAGGAGAGTGCCAGACCGTGGAGATGGAGACCGACCGTGCCGACCTACCAGTACGCCTGTACGGCCTGTGATCATCGCTTCGAAGAGGTCCAGAAGTTCACCGACCCGTCGCTGACCGAGTGCCCGGAGTGCTCCGGGCGGCTGCGCAAGCTGTACGGCTCGGTAGGCGTGGTGTTCAAGGGCAGCGGGTTCTACCGCACCGACAGCCGGGCCAAGTCGTCGGCGGCGGAGAAGGGCTCCGGGGACAATGGCTCCGGCTCCGGCGAGAAGAGCGGCACCGAGAGCAAGCCGGCGAGCTCCGAGAAGTCGAGCTCGACATCATCCACCACGAGCACGACCACCCCCACCGCCAAGGCCTCCTGAACGCGGAGTAGTCCACAAGCGGGGCGGTTGTCCACAGCTTCCCGCCGGACGCCCTTCGGCACGGCATCGCGCGGCTAGCGTCGAGCCCGTGTCCGACCTCCTCACGCCCCTCCCCCGGGACCGGTTCCGTCAACTCCTCGGCAACCGCGGCTGGCCCCGTACGGTGTCGCCGCGCCGGCTGACCGCCGCCGCGCTGGTGCTGCTGGCCGCCGCGCTTGCCTTACGCCCCAACGAGTCCCGGGCCACGCCGACCCGGCCGGTGCTGGTCGCGGCGCACGACCTGGCGCCCGGCGCCATGCTGACGCCGGCCGATGTCCGCGTCGTCGCCCTGCCGGACGAGGTCCGGCCGGCGGCCGCGCTGGCCTCGGCCGAGGAGGTGTCCGGACGGGTGCTCGCCGGCGCCGCCACCGCGGGTGAGCCGATCACCGGCGCCCGGCTGGTCGGGCCGGAGAACACCCGGCTGACCACCGGCCGGCGGGACGCCGTCGCGGTGCCGGTCCGGCTGGCCGACGCCGCCGTGGCGGATCTCTTGTCCCCCGGCACCCGGGTCGACGTGGTGGCCGCCGATCCGCACGGCACCGGCGGCGCGCTGCTGGCCGCGAACGCGATCGTGGTGACGGTTCGGGCGGCGGACCGGGCGCCCGGCGGTGCCGGCCGGCTGGTGGTCATCGCCATGTCACCCGACACGGCGACCCGGGTCGCGTCCATCTCACTTGGCCAGCCGGTCACGGTTACGCTGCGCTGAACGCGAGTCCCCACTTCCAGCAGCTGAGTTCGCAATCCAGAACTGCGAACTCGGCTGCGCGAACTGGGAACTCGTGGGCCCGAAACGGGGACTCGCGAGGTTACCGGTCGTGGTGCGGCGGGCGGTTGTGTTCGTACCAGTCGTCGGGTTCAGGCGCGGGTGGCTCGGGGTCGCGTTCGTCCTTCGTGGTGTCCGGCAGGACGTCGCCGAAGATCTCGTCGAGATCGCGGCGGCGTTCCCGGTCGCCGTTCAGTTTCCGTCCAAACCGGACAGCTCGCCGATGACGTAGGGCACCAGCGAGGAGAGTGTGGCCATGCCGTCGCGGACGGCGGCGCGGGAGCCGGCCAGGTTCACCACGAGCGTGCTGCCGGACACGCCGACCAGACCGCGGGAGATGCCGGCGTCGACCGCACCGGCGGCCAGGCCCGACGAGCGGAGGGCCTCGGCGATCCCAGGGATCGGGCGGTCCAGCACACCCTGCGTGGCGTCCGGCGTGACGTCCCGCGGCGAGACCCCGGTGCCGCCGACGGTGACCACGAGGTCCGCACCGCCGATGACGGCCGTGTTCAGAGCGTTGCGGATGTCCACCGTCTCCCCGGCGACCGGAACCACACCGTCAACGATGAAGCCGGCCTCCTCGAGCAGCTCGACGACCAGCGAGCCCACGGTGTCCTCGTGCTCCCCGTGCGCCACCTTGTCATCCACGATCACGATCAGGGCCCGGCCGAGCCGCTGCGCGCTGCGTTCCATGGTGCAACCGTAGCGGGCCTCCGAAAACACCCGATCTGACGGTTCGGTGACATCCCGACGCCGCCGCTCGGCGCGGCCGGCAGGGGTGCCCTAGCGTCGAAAGCATGCGCGTGTTGATCACCGGTGGGGCCGGGTTCATCGGCTCCCACATCGCCGACGCCCTCGCCGAGCGCGGGCACGAACCGGTCCTGCTGGACAACCTGCTCCCCCAGGCCCACGGCCCGAGCGGCACGCCGGACTGGAGCGCAAGGCACGAGCTGACGATCGGTGACGTCGGTGACGCGCGGCTGCTCGCCACGGCCCTGCGCGGGGTGGACGCGGTGTGCCACCAGGCGGCCATGGTGGGCCACGGCCTGACCCCGTCGGACGCGCCGGAATACGTGCGGCACAACGACTTCGGCACCGCGGTGCTGCTCGCGGCGATGCACGCGGCGGGTGTCGGTCGGCTGGTGCTGGCCTCGTCGATGGTGGTCTACGGCGAGGGCCGCTACGTGTGCGCGGCCGACGGTGCGGTGCGCCCCGGGCCGCGGCTGGCCGAGGACCTCGCAGCCGGGCGGTTCGAGCCGCGCTGCACCCGGTGCGGCGCCGAGCTCACGCCCGGGCTGGTGCCCGAGGACGCGCCGCTGGATCCGCGCAGCACCTACGCGGCGACCAAGGCCGCCCAGGAGTTCCTGGCCTCGGCGTGGGCGCGGCAGACCGGCGGCGAGGTGTGGGCATTGCGCTACCACAACGTCTACGGCCCACGGATGCCGCGGGACACGCCCTACGCCGGGGTGGCGTCGCTGTTCCGCTCGGCGTTGCGGCGCGGCGAGGCGCCGACGGTGCTCGAGGACGGGCGGCAGCGCCGGGACTTCGTGCACGTGTCCGACGTGGCCCGGGCCAACCTGCTCGCGCTGGAGACCGATGGGGTGGCGGGCGTGCTGCTGCCGGTGAACATCTGCTCGGGCGAGCCGCACACCGTGCACGAACTGGCCGTCGCGCTGGCCACCGCCTGCGACGGCCCGGCGCCCCGGATCGTCGGCGGCACCCGGCCGGGTGACGTGCGGCACGTGGTCGCGGACCCGTCCAACGCCCGGAGCCTGCTGGGATTCCAGGCCCGGGTGCCGTTCGCCAACGGCGTCGCGGCCTTCGCCGGCGACCCGCTACGGGAGCCCGCGGGGCTGGGCTGAGGAAAGCAACGTGACGTTGCTTTCCCGTCAGACCGTGGCGAGCGGGAGCCGGACCTCGAAGCGGCAGCCGGGGCCGTGGTTGTGCGCGTCGATGCGGCCGCGGTGTGCTTCGACGAGGCCCTTCGCGATGGCGAGGCCCAGGCCGGCGCCCGCCGGTTCGTCGCGGCCGGCGGACGGGGTGCGGGCCGAGGTGCCGCGGTAGGCGACGTCGAACACCCGGGCCAGTTCGTGCTCGGGGATGCCGCCGCAGCAGTCCTCCACGGCGAGCACGGCCTCGCCGCCGTCCACCCCGACCTGCACGGCCACGGTGCCGTCCGGCGGGGTGTGCCGGATCGCGTTGGACACCAGGTTCCGCACGATCCGGGCCAGCTCCGGGTCGCTGCCGATGACCACCGGCCAGGTCCGCGCCTCGGTCCGCACGGTGACCCGCTTGCGCCGCGCCACCGGGCCCTGGGCGAGCAGCGCGTCGGCGACGACGTCCTGCAGCGCCACCGCGGACATGGTCAGCCGCAGCGCGCCCGCGGTGATCCGGGACAGCTCGAACAGGTCGTCCACCATGCCGGCCAGCCGCCGCGTCTCGGCTCCGATCTGGTTGGCGTAGCCGGCGACGTCGCGCGGCTCCGCGACCACCCCGTCGGCGAGCGCCTCGGTCATCGCCTGGATCCCGGCCAGCGGGGTGCGCAGGTCGTGGCTGATCCAGGCGACCAGCTCGCGGCGGGACGCCTCCGCGGCGCGCTCCCGCTCCCGGGCCTCGCGCTCCCAGATGCTGCGCCGGGCGATGGACCGGCCGAGCAGCACCGCCACCGGCACGGTGACCAACGCGCTGAGGCCGCACACCAGCAGGGTCTTCGCCAGCGTGTCGGTGAACATGAACCCGCTGACCCCGAGCACGCCGGCAACGTTGGCGGCCAACGGGATGAGCACCAGCAGGGTCAGGCTGCTGGCCAAGGATCCCTTACGCAGCAGGTAAAGCAGCCCGGCGCCGAACATGGTGACCGGGACGGTGATGGCAAGGACGACCGGCAGAATGTGCCCGGCCTCGGTGAGCATGTCAGCCAGTCTGGTCATACCGGTACCCAACTCCCCACACCGTCACGATCCGGACCGGCTTGGCGGGGGTGTTCTCGATCTTTTCGCGCAACCGTCGCACATGGACGGTCACAGTGGACTGGTCGCCGAAGTCCCAGCCCCAGACCCGTTCCAGCAGTTGCTCGCGGTTGAACGCCTCGCCGGGGTGGGACATCAGGAACACCAGCAGGTCGAACTCGCGGGTGGTCAGGGCCAGCGGGAGGCCACGCCGGATCGCCTTGTGCGCGGCCAGATCCAGCGTGAGGTCGCCGTCGACCAGCTCGTGCGGCTCGGAACGCGGCGGGGCGGCCCGCGCGCGGCGCAGCACCGAGGACACCCGCAGGGCCAGCTCGCGCGGGCTGAACGGCTTGGTGACGTAGTCGTCCGCGCCGAGCTCGAGCCCGGCGATCCGGTTCTCCTCCTCACCCAGCGCGGTCAGCATGATCACCGGGACGGTGCTGCGCTCGCGGAGCCGGCGGCACACCTCGAGGCCGTCGATGCCGGGCAGCATGAGGTCCAGCACCACCAGGTCCGGGTCGTGCTCGGCGATCCAGCGCAGCGCGTCCTCACCGTTGCCGGCCAGGGCCACCTCGTGCCCGCCGCGCTCGAGGTAGCGGCGCACCACGTCACGCACGGTCAAATCGTCGTCGACCACGAGCACCCGGGTCATCGCATCACCAGTTCGTCAGCAGCAAGTGGTTCACCAGCAGGGCGACGGCCGCGCCCGCGGCGAGCCAGCCGCGCCGGGTGGACGCGGGCAGCAGCGCCGCGCCGGCCACCAGCCATACCGCGAACGGTAGCCAGATCCGCTCCACCTCGGCTTTGGACAGGCCGGACAGGGCGGCGGTGAGCACGGCCAGCGCGGCCGCGCGGACGAGCATGACCACCGGTTCGGCGGGCGGGCGGCCGGGGAGCCCGTTGTGGAAATGGGGCGCGGCGCGGCGCAAACCGGCGGCCGCGGCCGGGCCGGTTGCGAGCACGAGGCAGGCGAGGTCGGCCCAGACCCAGTACGCATACGGGCGGAACTCGGCGATGCTCTGGTGGTAGCGCTCGACGACGAGGTGGTAGCCGTCCAGCCACCAGAACCCGGCGAGGGCGAACGCGGCGACCACGGCCAGCGCGCCGAGGACCCCGAGCACCAGGGCACGCCAGTTGCGGGTGGCCCAGATGACGGCGAGCGCGATGGGGCTCATCAGCACGAGTCCGTACGACAGGAAGATCCCGAAGCCGAGCAACACACCCGCTCCCAGGCACAACGCCGCGCGCACCCCGGGGGATCCGGCGAGTCCCCGGTTCCAGCACGCGAGTCCCCGGTTCCAGCGCCTGAGTTCCCGATTCCGAACTGCGAACTCGCGGTCCTGAGCCGGGGACTCGCGAGACTGAGCCGGGGACTCGCGGGATCCCCCGAGGGCGAGGAGGGCGATGCCGGTGGCGGTGACGCCGGCGAAGAGGGCGTCGGCGGAGACGCCCATCCAGACGGCGCCGGGGAGGAGGGCGACGAACGGGAGGGCGGCGCGGGCAAGATCGCGGCGGCCGAGGGCGGAGATGGTGACCGGGACGGCTGCTGCGGTGGCGGCGGAGATGAGGACACAGAGGAGGGCGGCCGGGGTGCCGCCGCCGAGGCCGATGCGGTCCAACCAGACGAAGATCAGGGTGGCGCCGGGCGGGTGGCCGGCGACGTGGGTGATCCAGGAGTCGGGCTGGCCGTCGAGGATCCGGTCGGTGAAAGTGCGGAGCATGGTCGGGATGTCGGTGATACCGGGGACCTGGGAGACGTACTCGTCGTCGGTGGTGAGGCGGGTGGCGACGCCGTGCGACCAGCCGTCGACCAGGGCCAGGGACAGGGTCCACAGCACGGCGAGGAGGTAGCCGGCGGCGAGGGCGCGGCGCCAGGGCAGCCGCTCGGCCAGGGGCGGACCCCAGGCGACCGCGGCCACCGCGATCAGCACGGCCAGCGGCGTTCCCGGCCCAAGATGCGGCAGCCACTCGCCGAGCACCGGCCACTCGCCGAACGTGGTGGGGGCGCCGGGAAAGCGGGGGTCGCCATGCAACCGGACCTGAAAGGCGAACCCGATCGCCGTGGCCAGGCCGACCAGCCCGAGGGCCGCACCGCCGGCGACCAGGTCCGCGCGGACCCCTCGTTGACGCCGCGCGGCCGGCCGGGTGGAGAGCATCGACACCCCGGAACCCTAGCCCTGTCAGGGCTGTCACGCCGGCACGGCGGGAACTTTCGTCAGCACTCCGTAACAAGTGGGCCAGCCGTTACCTTTTAGTAAGCGTGGCAAGGGTTCTGCCGCCGTCCACCGTGGAATTAACTTGGGTGTATGGATCTCGTGGACGTGGTGCTGCCCTGTTTGGACGAGGCGGCCGCGCTGCCGGGGGTGCTCGCCGCCATTCCCACCGGGTACCGGGCGATCGTGGTCGACAACGGCTCGTCCGACGGTTCCCCGGAGGTGGCCGCCGAGCACGGCGCGACGGTCGTGCACGAGCCGCGGCGCGGCTACGGGGCCGCCGTGCACACCGGGCTCGAGCACGCTACCGCGGAGATCGTCTGCTTCCTGGACGCGGACGGCTCGCTCGACCCGGGTGAGCTGCCGACCCTGGTCCGGCTGGTCGGCGACGGCCACGCCCGGCTCGCCGTCGGCCGCCGAATCCCGGCCGGGCGAGGCGCCTGGCCCTGGCACGCGCGCGCCGGAAACCGGGTCCTGGCAACGATTCTGCGCCGCCGCGGGCTCCCGGTCACGGACATCGCACCGATCCGCGCCGCCCGCCGCACCGACCTGCTCGGCCTCGGCGTCCGCGACCGCGCCTTCGGCTACCCGCTCGAGCTGCTGATCAGGGCCGCCGACGCGCAGTGGCCGGTGGTCGAGGTCGACGTCGCCTACCGCCCGCGGGCAACCGGCACCCGCTCGAAGGTGTCCGGCTCGGTCCGCGGCACCTTCCGCGCCGTCCGCGACATGGCCGGCGTGCTCCGGTGACCTGCCTCCTGGTGGTGGCGAAGGCTCCGGTCGCCGGCTTCGCCAAGACTCGTCTGAGTCCGGAAATCGGTGCGCGCCAAGCCGCCCGGCTCGCCGCCGCCGCCCTCCTCGACACCCTGGACGCCGTGCTCACCACACCGGACACGATCCCCGTCGTGGCCGTCACCGGCGACCTCACCCGAGCCGAACGCGCTGCCGAGCTCGCCACCGCGCTCGCCCACTGCACGGTCATTCCTCAGCGTGGCCACGACTTCGCCACCCGCCTGGCCAACGCCCACGCCGACATCGCCACTCTCCACAGTGGACTTCCGGTGCTCCAGATCGGCATGGACACCCCGCAGCTGCACCCGGAACTTCTCGCCGAGTCCATCGACACCCTGCACACTCCGGGCACCGACGCCGTCCTCGGCCCGGCCACCGACGGCGGCTGGTGGGCCCTCGGCCTCCGTTCCCCGGTCCACGCCACCGTGCTGCGCGAGGTTCCCATGTCCCGTCCGGACACCGGTGCCCGCACCAACCACGCCCTGCGGCGCGCCGGACTCACGGTCAGCGAACTTCCCCAACTGTCCGATGTGGACACCGTGGCCGACGCGTTCCAGGTCGCCGCGCTGGCCCCAATGGGCCGGTTCGCCGCCGAAATGCTCGCGGAGGTACCGGGTTGAGGCACCGCGCCACCGCCTTCGAACCGGGCCTCCTGGGTCGCCGCTGCTGGCTGGAACTGGCCACCGGCGAACGGATCAGCCTCCCCATTCACCGTTGGCGATCCGACTCCGGTCCCGGCGACGAACTGCTCCTGACCCACTGCACCGGCCCGACCCTGGACGTCGGCTGCGGACCAGGCCGCCTCACCGTCGCCCTCGTCGACCGCGGGATCGTTGCGCTGGGCGTCGACATCTCCCCCGTCGCCGTCCGGCTCACCCTGGCCCGCGGCGCACCGGCACTGCGGCGGGACGTGTTCGGCCGCCTGCCGGGCGAAGGCCGCTGGCGTCACGTACTGCTGGCCGACGGAAACATCGGGATCGGCGGCGACCCGGTCCGGCTCCTGCGGCGACTGGCCGAACTCCTCCACCGCGACGGAAGTGCCTTGGTGGAGCTGGATCCGCCGGGCCGCGGCCTGCACCGCTCCCACGTCCGGGTCGCCGGCTCCGCCTGGTTCGACTGGGCCTGGCTCGGCGTGGACGCCCTGCCGGACGCGGCGGCTCAGGCCGGAATGGCCGCCCGCTGGGTGCGGGAGCAGGCCGGACGCTGGTTCGCCGAGCTGGTCAGCCGTTCCGCTCCCGTCTGAGCTGCCGGTACTCCCGCAGCACCAGAACGATGATCACGACGTCGATGGCCGCGAAGATCGGGAGCGCGAGGGAACCCGTGCGGGCAGCCCGGTAGAGCTCGTAGACGACGAAGCCGGCGAGCACGACGGCGGCGACGGGGTAGGCGGGCATGAGCCTGCGCAGCAGGGCGATCACCAGGGCGATCTTGATCAGGCCGTGCAGCAGCAGGTAGATGATCGCGAACGTGCGGGTGGAGCCGTCGGCGAAGTCGTGTGCGGCCTTGCTGAGGTGCCGGGCGAGCGTGCCCTCGTGATCGCCGAGGAGGTCGCGGGTGATCACCGCGTTGGCCAGTCCGGTGATCGCGGACGGCGGGATGACCGCCAGCACCAGCGCGCCGACCACTTGGACGGCGCCGTCGACGCCCTTCACCGTGACGGCGACGTCGAACAGCTTCTCGGTGGTGGTCCTTGCCCTCACCAGAACCAGTGTGCCGGAGAAAGCACAGAGCCACACGCGGGCGGGCGAGGGGTGAATCCGCCCGCGTGCGGCTCCGCTTCGGAGCCCCTCGATGGAGCTCTCGGCCGGCTCGGGGGCATCGAGCCGGGGTTGGTCTCGGCCGCGCCCTGCGGCCGAGCGTCTGTGTCAGCCGACGGTCTGCCCGGTGAGGGTGACGTCGACGGTGCGGGAACCGAGCACCAGCTTCACGGTGTCGCCGGGGTTGTGCGCGCGGACCGCGGCGACCAGGGCGTCGGAGGTGTCGATGCGCCGGCCGTCGAGCTGGGTGACCACGTCGCCCTGCTGCAGCCCGGCCTTGGCCGCCGGTCCGTCCGGGTTGACGCTCTGGATCTTGGCGCCGGAGCCGGCCGGGGTGTTGTCGGTGACCTGGACGCCGAGCACGGTCTGGGTGGCCTTGCCGGTCTTGGCGATCTCGTCGGCGGTGCGCCGCGCCTGGTCGATCGGGATGGCGAAGCCGATGCCCACCGAGCCGGCGTCGGAGTTGGCGCTGCGCGGGCTGTAGATGGCCGAGTTGATCCCGATCACCCGGCCCTGCAGGTCCACCAGCGGGCCGCCGGAGTTGCCGGGGTTGATCGCGGCGTCGGTCTGGATGGCGTCCATCACGGTGGTCTGGTCGCCCTGGTCGCCGCCCGCCCGGGTGGGCCGGTGCAGCGCGCTGACGATGCCGGAGGTGACCGTGCCGGTCAGCTCGAACGGCGAGCCGATCGCCACCACGCCCTGGCCCACCCGAAGATCGTCGGAGCGGCCCAGGTCGACGACCGGCAGGCCGCTGACGCCCTGCGCCTTGACCACGGCGACGTCGGAGTTGGGATCCCGGCCGACGACGCTGGCGCTGGCCGTCTTGCCGTCCTGGAACACCGCGACGATCTGACCGCCGTCGACCGCCTCGGCGATCACGTGGTTGTTCGTCACGATCAGGCCGTCGGAGCTGATGACGAAGCCGGACCCCTCCCCTGCGGCGGTCCTGCTCCGCACCTGCAACTCGACGACGCTCGGCAGCACCTTGGCCGCCGCGCCCTCGACCGTGCCGGTGGCCGCCGGCGCCGTGGTGTTCGAGGCCGGCCGCGGCTGGTCCAGCGCGTTGGTCACCGGACCGCTGGGCGCGGCCCGGTTGTCGGCGACGAGGTAGCCGCCGGCCGCACCGGCACCGCCACCGACGATCAGGGCGAGCACGACCAGCCCGGCCACCAGCCCGCGGCGTCCCTTCTCGGGGGCCGGAGGAACGTTCCGCGGTGGAATCGGCGGCAAGGTGTAGCCGGAGGTGGTCCCCGGCTGCCCCTGCCCACTGGCGAACGCCGTGCCGAACAGCACCGGCTCGGCCAGCCGCGGGTCGGGGTTGCCCCGGGGGCTCGCCGACGACCACGGATTCGGGTCCGCCGGGCGCGGTTCGGGGTTCTCCGGGGGGTTCGCCGGCGCCCACAGGTTCGGCTCGGCGGGGCGCGGTTCGGGGTTCTCCGGCGGGCTTGCGGACGACCACGGGTTCGGGTCGGCCGGGTGGCGCTCCGGGGCGCCCGGGTGGCGCGGATCGGCCGGGGTCCAGGAACTGGACTGTTCCCGGTTTTCCGGCTGCCCCTGGTTCGCCGCCGCCCAGGGGTCCGACTCGGGCGCGGGCCCGTCCGGGTTGTGCTCGGTCATAGGTCTACCTTGCGCCCTCGGAATAAGAACTGCCTGAGATCATGCTGTGGAGTCCTGAATAACCACCGGGCGCGGCGATCAAACCGCCGCCTCGTCCGGGGTGCTGGCGAGGATCAGCTCACCGACCCGGTCGGTCAGCAGCTCGTGAACGTCCTCGGCGAGGCCGTCGTCGGTGACCAGCACGTGGGCCTCGTCGAGGCTGGCGATCGTGGAGATGCCGACGATGCCCCACTTGGTGTGGTCGGCCAGCACGACGAGCCGGCGGCCGGCCTCGACCAGCGCGCGGTCGGTCTCGCTCTCGTTGAGGTTCGGGGTGGTGAAGCCGGGTCCGTCGGCCATCCCGTGCACGCCGAGGAACACCACGTCCAGGTGCAGCGAGCGGAGCGTCTGCACGGCGACCGGGCCGACCAGCGCGTCGGACGGGGTGCGCACGCCGCCGGTGAGCACCACGGTGCGGTCGGTGCGGCCGGCCCGCTGCAGCGCGTCGGCCACCCGGATCGAGTTGGTGACCACGGTCAGCTCCGGCACGTCGTCGAGGAACCGGGCGAACGTCCAGGTGGTGGTGCCGGCGGAGATGCCGATGGCGGTGCCCGGGCGGATCAGCCCGGCGGCCCGGGCGCAGATCGCCTCCTTCTGCGGCAGCGCGCGCACCGACTTCGCCTCGAAGCCAGGCTCCTCGGTGCTGCGCCCGACCACGGACGTGGCGCCGCCGTACACCTTCTCCGCCAGGCCGCGCTTGGCGAGCACGTCCAGGTCCCGCCGGATGGTCATGTCGGAGACACCCAGCCGGGTGACCAGCTCGTTCACCTGAACGGCGCCGGTGCGGCGGATCTCGTCCAGAATCAGTTCCTGACGCTGCCGTGCAAGCACAACAAAATACTACGCACTCGAACGGCGGATCTTGTGGGCTTCTCCGGAGCCGATGTCCGACTTGTCGCGGGAACTACCCGTGACAAGTCGGACCCGTCGTGGGAACTTCCCGCGACAAGTCGTTAGGCGGGCACTCCGGGGAGGCGCAACGTGAACACCGCGCCGCCCTCGGGGGCATGGCCGGCAAGGACCTCGCCGCCGTGCCGGAGCGCCGCCTGCTTGACGATGGCGAGGCCGAGGCCGGAGCCGGGCAGCGTGCGGGCCTCCGACGAGCGGTAGAACCGGTCGAACACCCGAGGCAGGTCCTCGTCCTTGATCCCCGGGCCCTGGTCGGCCACCTGGAGCACGGCGAAGCCGTCGCCGGTCGGCCCGAGCCGGACCTGGACCGTGCCGGCCGGCGGGCTGAACTTGATCGCGTTGTCCAGCAGGTTGAGTACCGCCCGCTCCAGCGACCCGGCGTCGCCGATCAGCCGCCACGGCTGCACCACCACGTCGAAGTGCAGGTCCGCGGCGCGGCGCCGGGCCCGGTCCAGCGCCTGCTCCACGACGTCGCCGAGGTCCACCGGCTCCCAGACGATCTGCGTGGCGTCCTCGCGGGACAGCTCGACCAGGTCGCCGATGAGCTGGGTCAGCTCGTCCAACTGGGCGCGCACGTCGGCGTTGATCTCCTTCTTGTCCTTTTCGGACAGTGACGGGGCGTTCGGCGCCTCGGCGGCCAGCAGCAGCTCCAGGTTGGTACGCAAGGAGGTCAGCGGCGTGCGCAGCTCGTGCCCGGCGTCGGTGACCAGGCGGCGCTGGTGCTCCTGCGCCTCGGCCACCGCGCCGAGCATCGCGTTGAAGCTCAGCGTGAGCCGGGCCAGCTCGTCGTCCCCGCTGACCGGGATCGGCCGCAGGTCACCGGTTCTGGCCACCCGCTCGGTCGCCTGGGTGAGCCGCTGCACCGGGCGCAGGCTCCCCCGGGCCACCGCGGTACCGGCGAGGGCGGCGAGCACGATGCCCGCGCCGCCGATCACGATCAGCACGATCGCCAGGTTGGCGAGCGTGTCCTTGGTGGGCTTCAACGGCTGGGCGATCACCAGCGCCGCGGTGGCGCCGGACCCCGAGGCGGTCCCGATCCGGTAGGGCACCGCGAGGACCCGGGAGTCGGTGCGCGTATCGGTGCGAATGGACTGGGTGGACCGGCGGGCCGCCACCTGGAGCTCGTCGTTGCCGATCGGCGGACGGGTCACCGGCTCGGGCAGCAGCGAGTCGCCGTCGCCGTTGATGATGTCGAACTGGATGTCGGACAGCCGGAAGAAGTACGTGGGGATCTTCTCGCCCCGGCTGCCCACCACGGTGGGGTCGTTCACCAGGCTGCTCGCCCGGCCCACCAGAGTGTCGTCGACCTGCTGGTACAGCCGCTGGTACACGGTGAGGTACGCGCCGATCGAGACGAGCGCCACCGCGGCCGCCACGCACACCGCGGCCAGCAGCGCCACCCGGGCCCGCAGCGACATCCGCTGGCGCCGGGGAACCGCCTGGTGCCGCTGAAGATCGATCACGCCATCACCTCGCAAGCCCGGTGATGGCCGAACCCGCCGCCTCGCAGGCTCGGCGGCGGGGCAGTGTCGAATGGTTCGCTCGCAAGCTCGCTCACGGAGGCGTCTCGCGGAGCACGTACCCGACCCCGCGCACGGTGTGGATCAGGCGGGGCTCGCCGGCCGCCTCGGTCTTGCGGCGCAGGTAGCCGACGTAGACCTCGAGCGCGTTGCCCGAGGTGGGGAAGTCGTAGCCCCAGACCTCTTCCAGGATCCGGCCGCGGGTGAGCACCTGCTTGGGGTGCGCGAGCAGCAGTTCGAGCAGCGCGAACTCGGTGCGGGTGAGGCTGATCGAACGGTCGCCGCGGCGCACCTCGCGGGTGCCCAGGTCCATGGTGAGGTCGGCGAAGGTCAGCGGCGGGTCGGTGCGCGTGTCGCCGTCCCGGTCGGCCACCGCCCGGCGCAGCAGCGCGCGCAGCCGGGCCAGTAGCTCTTCCAGAGCGAACGGCTTGGGCAGGTAGTCGTCGGCGCCGGCGTCCAGCCCGGCCACCCGGTCGGACACCAGATCCCGCGCGGTGAGCACGAGGATCGGCAGGTCGTCACCGGTGCCGCGGAGCCGCCGGCACACCTCGAGCCCGTCGAGGCGGGGCATCATCACGTCCAGCACCATCGCGTCCGGTCGCGCGGACTGCACCGAGTCCAGCGCCTGCTGCCCGTCGCTCGCCAGGTCCACCTGGTACCCGTTGAACTGCAGTGAGCGCCGTAGTGACTCCCGCACGGCGCGGTCGTCGTCAACTACGAGAATCCGCATGCCGTCAGTGTTCCCCGTGCTGCTGAGACGCGCCTGAGAAGGGTCGGAGTGCGATGAAGGGGGCCTTCCTCTCACCGGGCGTGAGAAAGGCCCCCTTCATCGCCCTTCAGAACGAGTTCGCCATCCGCACCGGTCGCGGCGCTCCGGTCAGCGCGTCCAGGTGCGCGGCGGCCTTGGGGTCCCCGTCGAGCAGGCCGGCGCGGCGGAGCATGGCGGTGTCGGCGGAACCGGCGTACCAGGGGCCGAGGGCGCGGGCGTGCAGGCGGACCGCGCCGGTGCCGCCGGGCTCGCAGAAAACCGTGTCGCCGTCGAACACGATGCGGTGCCGGCCGGCCTGCCACGAGGCGTGCGGGTCGGCCACCTCGACGTCCACGGCGAGCGGGCGCAGGTGCGCGGTCAGCGGCCAGCCGCGCGCGGCGACCGCGGCGGGCAGGTCCACCACGCGGAGCATCCACGGGTGGTTGCGCACGTCGTGCAGCACCGGTTGGGCGAGGAACAGGTCGCGCACGGCCGGGTCGACCACCCGCAGCGACACGTCGTGCAGCACGCCGGCCCAGCTGGCGAGCTGGCGGAGCAGCTTGCCGGCGGTGTCGGCGTCGTCGGCGATCAAGTCGTAGACGATCAAGCGCTCGCCCTCGGGCCGCTCCGCGGTGAGGTAGCCGCGCAGGCCGTCCACGCCCGGCACCACGTCCACGATGTCCAGCTCGAAGACGTCCTCCGGGTTGTCCGCCTTCGTCGCGCGGTCCAGCATTCCGTCCACAGTGGACGCGAAGGCGAGGTAGGCCTGGTGCAGCGCGGGCAGGTCCTCCCGCGTGGCCGGGCGGATCGTCCGGTGCGTGACCGGCTTGGGCAGCAGGGCGAGCAGGTCCAGCGGCAGGATCATCAGCTCGTAGACGCCGGTCTGCTCCCAGCCCCGGCCGCGGTAGAGCGGCGGAACCGACGGGAACAGCGCGGAAATGCACTGACCGGCGTCGCGCAGCCCGACCAGGGCGCGGTCCAGCAGCGCGGTGGCCACGCCGCGACCGCGGGCGTACGGGTCGACGGCGACGCTGGCCAGGCCGCCCATCGGCACCGCCTTACCGCCGAAGAACTGGCGGTAGTCCCGGGACCGCAGGAAGCCGGCGGGCCGGCCGTCGAGCTCGGCGACCAGCCCCCACCAGCCCTCATAACCGTCCGGCCAGTACGGGTTCGCGCCACGGTTGGGATCCGGCTCCCGCGGCCCGCCGAACGCGATCCGGCGGATGCGGTACAGCTCCTCGGCGTCCTCCTCGCGGCTCTCCCGAACCAGCACCTCCGTCACTCAACAACCTCCGCGGAGAACATGGCGACGAGCTCCATTCCGCCGATCTCGGTGAGGTTCGCGCCGGCGGCCTGCCATTCGGGGGAGGCGAAGCCGGCCTTCATGGCGCCCTTGGACTCGAAGTAGAGCTCGGCGATCAGGTACGGCTGGGTGTTCTCACCGAGGAAGCCGGGGACGAACGTGCGCGTCACCTTGGCGATCTCCTGGCGGACCAGGCCGGGCACCTGGTCGATGAGTGGCTTGTGCGACTCGAAGTACTTCGAGTCGAACGCGGCCGGGTCGTCCGGGGTGCGGTACAGCGCGACGTACTTGATCACGGAGTCTCCTCGGGGCGATCGGGGTTGCACCAGGCACCATAGTGCGGTGCAGATCATCCTGCTCCGGCACGCGCAGAGCCTCGGCAACGTCGACGAGCTGGCCTACACCCGCATCCCTGACCACGCCCTACCCCTTACCACCCTCGGCGAGCAGCAGGCCCGCGCGACCGGCCCGGTGGTGCGCGCGCTGCTCGACGGCGAACCGGTCGCCGCCTACGTCAGCCCGTACGTCCGTGCGGTGCGCACGCTCGAGCTGCTGGAGCTCGGCGACCTGACCGAGCGGACCGTGCCCGAGCCGCGCCTGCGCGAGCAGGACTGGGGCAACCTGCAGGACCCGGTCGAGCAGGAGATACAGAAGCAGAGACGGCACGACTTCGGCCACTTCATTTTCGCGAGCTTGCGAGCGAATCATTGAGCACTGCCCTGTCGCCGAGCCTGCGAGGCGACAGGGTTTACCGGCTGCGCACGGCGAGTCCGGCGCCGATGTCGACGACCGGGTCGCCAGCTTCCTCAGCGAGCTGGAGCAGCGGGTGGAGACGGACCCCGACCACCCGGACACCGCGCTGGTGATCTCCCACGGGTTGACCATGCGTCTGCTCTGCCGCCGGATGTTCTCCTGGAGCATCGCGCTGTTCGAGTCACTGTCCAATCCGGACCACTGTGCGCTGCGGATCCTCAGCCACGACGGCAAACGCTGGTGCCTGGACCGCCCGTTCGAACAGTGGCGCGACTCGCCGGACGGCACCGGCCAGGTCAGCCCTTGACCGCGCCCTGGGTGAAGCCGGCGACGAACTTGTCCAGGAACAGGTTGAACACGAAGGCGATCGGGACGGCGACGAGGACCGTGGCGGCCTGCAGGGACTGCCAGAAGAAGACGTCACCGCGGACGAGCTGGGTGGGGACGCCGATGCTGACGGTCATCGCGTCGGTCGGGGAGACGAACGCCAGGGCGTAGATGAACTCGCTGGCGGTGAGGGTGAAGGCGAACACCACGACGGCCACGATGCCGGGAAAGACCAGCGGGACCACGGCGCGCAGGAAGGCGCCGAGGCGGCTGTAGCCGTCGACCATGGCCTGCTCCTCGATGTCCCGCGGGATTCCTTTGAGGAAGCCCATGAGCAGCCAGATCGAGACCGGGACGGTGATCGTCGGGTAGACCAGCACCATCGACCAGGTGGAGTCCTGCAGGCCGACGGCGACCACGACTCGGGACAGGGACAGGAAAAGCAGGGTCGGCGGCACCAGGTAGACCAGGAAGATCCCGATGCCGAGCGGGCCGGACCACGGCCGGTCGAGCCGGGCCAGCGCGTACGCCGCGGGCAGCCCGAGCACCAGCGTGATCAGCACGACCAGGATGCCGACCCAGAACGTGTTCCAGGCGAACGTGAGAAAGGCCGTGTCGGTGAACAGGTACTTGACGTGGTCCGGGGTCGGCGGCCGGTTGAAGACGAACGGGTTGTTCTCCGGGTTGTAGAGGTCCCGGTTCTGTTTGAACGCGGTGATCAGGCTCCACAGGAACGGCCCGGCGCACACCAGCGCGGCGATGATCGCGGCCAGGTACACGCCGATCCGCCGGGCGATGTGCTGCCGCTCGTAGCGCCGCCGCAGTGCGTGCACCGTGCCTGTACTGTCCACAGTGGTCATTCAGCGCACCTCGATCCGGCGAACCACCCGGAGAATCGCGACCGCGGCGGCGAGCAGCAGCGGGAACAGGAACAGCGCCACCGCGGCCCCCTGGGCCACGTCACCGCCCTCGATGCCGCGATAGAACGCCCAGCTGGCAAGGACCTGGGTGGAGTCGTTGGGACCGCCGCGGGTCAGCACCCGCACCACGGCCGCGTCGGTGAACGTGAAGATCGCGCCGAACAGCGCGGCCACCGCCACCACCGGCAGCACCATCGGGATCGTGATCTCGAACATCCGCCGCCAGTAGCCGGCACCGTCCACTTTGGCCGCTTCGTCGATGTCCCGGGGGATCGCCACCAGCCCGGCGATCATGATCACTGCGGCCAGCGGGGTGAGCCGCCACACGTGCACCGCGATCACCGAACCGATCGCCAGGTTCGGTTGCCCGAGCCAGTACATGTTCTCGTTGGGCCCGAGGACGCCGACCAGCCGCAGCAGCCAGTCGATCGGCGAGTAGATCGAGTCGAGCAGCCACAGCCAGGAGATCGAGGACAGCGCGACCGGCGTGGTCCATGGCAGCAGCACCAGGAACCGGACCACCCACTTGCCCTTGAAGTCGGCGATGAGAATGTTCGCCAGCACCTTGCCCAACACCACGATCAGCACCATGGACACGCCGGTGAAGACCAGCGTGTTGCCCAGGGACCGCCAGAACACCGGATCGTCGAAGGCGCGAGAGAAGTTGCGGAACCCGACCCAGTCGAACGAGGGGTCGCCCGCGGTCACGTCGGACAGCGAGAACGCGATGGCCAGGCCGAACGGCAGCGCCACCAGCGCGATGATGTACACCACGCTGGGCAGCAGGAACACCCAAGCCAGCACGCCGTCCCGGTCGGCGAACCGGCGCCGCACCGGGTGCTCCTGACCGGGTACCGGCGTCGGTGTTTCCAGCTCGGTGGCGGTGGCCACGGCTCAGCTCCCGATCCTGACCGGCTCGCCGGCCAGCCCGCTCTCCGCGTCGAAGAACCGCAACCTGCTGCCGTGCACGGCGAACTCGTGCGTCTCGCCGGCCGTGATCGGTGTGTCCACGGTGGACGGAAGGCGGGCGACGACCCGAGTCTCTTCGCCGATCCGGGTCACCGTGCCGTACACGTGCCGGTCCCCGGACAGGTACTCGATCCGGTCCACCGCCAGCGGCATGGTGGCCCGGTCGTCGTCGCGCACGTTCTCCACCGGCAGCAGGTGCTCCGGCCGGAAGCCGACCAGATGCCCGTTGCGGGGCACCAGGTTCATCGGCGGCGAGCCGATGAACGTGGCCACGAACGTGTCCGCCGGGTTGTCGTAGATCTCCACCGGCGGGCCGACCTGGCGCACCTTTCCGCCCTCCAGCACGGCGATCCGGTCACCCAGGCCCATCGCCTCGATCTGGTCGTGGGTGACGTAGATGGTGGTGATGCCGATCTCGTCCTGGAACCGCTTCAGTTCGTCCCGCGCGCTGGCCCGCAGCTTCGCGTCCAAGTTGGACAGTGGCTCGTCCAGCAGGAACACGTGCGGCTCGCGGACCAGCGCCCGGGCCAGCGCCACCCGCTGCCGCTCCCCACCGGACAGCTGCCGCGGCTTGCGCTTGAGCAGCGGCTCGATGCCCAGCAGCCCGGCCGCCCAGCGCGCCTTGCGCTCCCGCTCCTCGGCCGGCATTCCCGCCGCCCGCAACGGAAACACGATGTTGGCCAGGACCGTCTTGTGCGGGTAGAGCGCGTAGCTCTGGAACACCATGGCGATCTTGCGGACCCGCGGCGGCAGCCCGGTGACCACCCGCCCGTCGATCAGCACCTCGCCGCTGGTCGGCTCCTCCAACCCGGCGATCGTGCGCAGCAGCGTGGTCTTGCCGCAGCCGGAGGGGCCGAGCAGGACCAGGTACTCCCGGTCCGCGGCGGTCAGGTCCACGCCGTCGATCGCGTGCACCTGACCACCGTCGAAATGCTTGCGGAGGTCCCGGACCTCAACGACGGCCATATGATGTCAGCCGCCCACGAGGCCCGCGGCCCGCCACTTGTCGAAGACCGCCTTCACCTGCTTCTCCGCGTCCGCGACCGCCTGCTGCGGGGAGGCTTCCCCGCGGGCGGCCCGGGCGAACATGTTGGGGATGACGAACGTGTTGAACACCTCGCCGATCGCCGTGCTGGCCGGCCCGGGGTGGCCGATGTTCGTGCTCCACGGCAGCGCGTCCTGCAGGAACTTCAGCTTGTCCGCGGGCTTCGAACCGAACGGATCGCTGGCCAGCCACGCGTTGCGGCTCGGGGTCAGCTTGTCCCACGCGCAGAAGTCGTACAGCTTCGAGTTGTACGTGGCGGAGGCGAAGTTCGCGGTGTAGTGCAGCAGGAACTCCTTGGCCGCGTCCACACCCTTGGCGTGGTTCGGGATGATCCAGTTGTACAGCACGTGCTGCGCGGCCAGCGCCGCCTTCGGGCCCTTGAGCGCCGGCACGAAGAACACGTCGTCGGCCACCGTCGGGTTCTGGCCCTGCGCGGTACGCCACGCCGAGATCGAGTTGACGATGTAGGAGAGCTTGCCGGCGACCAGACCCTGGTTGTTGCTCGCGGCGTTCCAGGAGAACACCTCGGGCGTCATCGAATCCTTGTACAACTTCGTCATGTACTCGACCGCAGCCACCGTCTCCGGCGAGTTCAGCACCACCTTCTCGTGCTCGTCCTGCTCCGAGGCGCCGTACGACCACATCAGCGCGCGCAGGATCATGTTCGAGTCGATCTCCTGCGACATGCCGAGGCCGAGCTGGACGTTCTTGCTCTTCTTGATCTCGGTGGCGCCCTTGAGCAGGTCGTCCCAGGTGGTCGGCCCGTTCGGGAAGCCGACCGGCTCCCACAGCGACTTGCGGTAGTTGCCCGGGTCCGGCACCCAGCCCGGCGAGTACGAGTAGAACTTGCCGGTGGCCGGGTTGAAGCTGGACTTGCGGCACAGCTCGAGCTGCTGGCCCCAGCGCTTGCTCGCCTCGTCCACCAGGTCCTTGACGTTGAGCACGCTCGGCTCGTACTGGGACAGCGTCGCGATGTACTGGATCACGTCGTGGCCCTGCCCGGCCTGGATCTCCGCGGCGATCCGGGTGGGGATCTGCGCCTGGTCCACGTGGTCGACGACCACGTTCACGCCGACCCTGGCACCCCAGTCCTTGGCGAACTTGTCGAACCACGTGTCGTGGCTGGGCACGAAATGGCTCCACAGCAGGATTTTCAGGTCACCGGATAGCTTGCTGGCCGGATCCTGGAAGGTCTCCGTCGGCGCCCCGGTGGCCGGCGGGGCCGCACCGCCCGGACCGGCGCCCCCCTCCTCGCTGGCACACGCGGCCGCCGAGGACACCGCCAGCGCCGCGAGCCCCGCGGTGCGGAAGACGTCTCGCCTGGTGAATTTGTCGCTCATCGCTCGCCCATCCCTCCGGAGAGTCACGAGGCACGTTAACCCCGGGCGACCCGAGCCACCAGACCTGTGATCGTTTCGCTACCCGGGTCAGGCGATCAGGCCGCCGCGGTAGGCGACCAGGGCCGCCTGGACGCGGTTCACCGCGCCGATCTTGCCGAGCACGGCGGAGACGTAACCCTTGACGGTGGCCTCGGACAGGTGCAGCTCGTTGCCGATCTCGGCGTTGGACAGGCCCTGGCCGATCAGCGTGACCACCTCGCGCTCCCGTTCGGAGAGCGAGGAGAGCAGCCGGCGGGCCGGCTCCGCGGCCCGCGCGCCGTCGGCCACCACGGACAGCACCCGCGCGGCCACCTTGGGGTCCAGCACCGCACCACCGCGGGCCAGGTCGCGCACCGCCTTGATCAGCTGCACCGGCTCGGTGTCCTTGAGCAGGAACCCGTTGGCCCCGACGCGCAGCGCCTCCTGAACGTACTCGTCGACATCGAACGTGGTCAGCATGGCGACGGCCGGCGGCTCCGGCAGGGCCCGCAGCCGGCGCAGCGCCGAGAGCCCGTCCGAGGTGCGCATCCTGATGTCCAGCAGCACGACGTTCGGCCGGTGCTGCCGGGCGAGCTCCGCGACGTAGACCCCGTCGTCACACTCGGCGACGACCTCGATGTCGCCGGCGCTGCACAGGATCGTCCGGAGCCCCGAGCGGACGAGCTCCTCGTCGTCCGCCAGCATTACCTTGATCACCAACGCCTCACAGGACTGACCACGGTCGGATTCTACCCATTCGCGCACCGTATTCGGTTGATTCACATGAACAGGCGTTAACCTGCTGGGTACACCGTAGTTCGCCGTCACGCCGGCCGCAGGGCATCGGCGAGCCTGACCCGCGCCCCGCTGCGGACCACCGCGTTGCGGTAGATCCGGCCGGAGAGCCACACCATCACGGGGATCGCGGCGACGACCAGCAGCACGGCCAGCGCCGCCTCCCAGGCCGGCACGCCGCCCATGGCCAGGCGCATCGGCATCAGCGTCGGGGCGAACACCGGGATCACCGAGAGCACCTCGCAGAGCCGGTTGCCGGGGTCGTTCGGCAGGATCGACACGCCCAGCACGTAGCCCAGCACCAGCACCATCAGCACCGGGCTGATCACCCCGCCGACGTCCTCCTGCCGGGAGACCAGCGCGGCGAGTGCGGCGAACACCAGCGAGTACATGACGAAGCCGAGCAGGAACCAGACGAGCAGCCAGATCACCGTGCTGAACGCGGCCGACACCGAGATCGTCAGCACGCCGATGATCAATCCGGCGATCACCCCGACCGTGCCGATCACGGTCATCTGGATCAGCCCGACCAGGCCGATGCCGGCCACCTTCCCGGCCATCAGCTGCCACGGCCGGATCGTGGCCAGCAGCAACTCGACCACGCGGCTGGACTTCTCCTCGACCACACCCTGCGCCACCGACTGCCCGTTGATCAGCAACGCCATGTAGATCAGGACGCCGGCGATGAACCCCAGCACGAGCTGCTGCGGCTGGTAGGGATAGGGCGGCTCCAGCGACGTGACGTCGACGCTTGCGCCCGCGACCGCCGCGTCGACCTGGCCGGGGTCGCCGCCGAGCCGGGTGATCTCCTGGTTCAGCGCAAGCTGGCCGGCCAGCACGTTGAGCGCGTTGCGCAGCTTGCCGTCGAGCTGCTTCTTCACCACCACCCGGATCTTCTGGCCGTCGCCGACGAGGAGCGCGTCCAGGTCGCCGTCCGCCACCTGTGTCCGGCCGGTGCTCTCGTCCGTGACGGTTTTCGTCGCCACGCTCATCCCGATCGCCTTCGCGCTCGCCTCCAGGGGCTGCTGCAGCGCGGTGCTGGCACCGGTGACACCGACCGTGGCGTCCGCTCCCCCGCCGACGAGCTTCATCACCACCGCGAACCCGATGAGCAGCAACAAGGTGACCGCAGTGGAGATGCGGAAGGCCTTCGACCGCAACCGCGTCCGCACCTCACGGGCCGCGACCAGCTGCACCGCCAGGACCGGCGGCAACCGGACCTCGTTCACGGCTGTTCCCCGTTGCTGCTCACCACGTTGCTGAACAGCTCGGTGAGCGAGGCCTGCCGGCGGGTGAACTCCCGCACCGGCCCGGTGGCCAGCGCCGTCTGCAGCACCACCTGGTCGTCCACCCCGTGCGCCAGCTCCAGCACCACCCGGTGCCCCTCCCACCCGACCAGCGACACGCCGGGGAGGGCGTCCGCCCAGTCCGGCCCGGCCTGCGGCGCATCCACCACGAGCCGGGTGGTCGCCCCCGCCCGCAATTCGTCAACCGTGCCGACCGCCACCATCTGTCCACTGCGGATGATCCCCACCCGGTGACACAGCCGCTCGACGAGGTCGAGCTGATGGCTCGAGAACACCACCGGGATACCCTCCGCCGCCTTCGCCAGCAACACGTTGCTCATCACGTCCACGGCGATCGGGTCCAACCCCGAAAACGGCTCATCAAGGACGAGGATCGCCGGATCATGCACCAGCGCCGCCGCCAGCTGCACCCGCTGCTGGTTCCCCAGGCTCAGCTTCTGCACCTCGTCGTCCCGCCGCCCCGCCACCCCCAACCGCTCCGTCCACTCCCCCATCGACCGCTCCGCGGCAGTCGGGGAAAGCCCATGCAACCGCGCCAAGTAGACAAGCTGCTCCCCCACCTTCATCTTCGGATACAGCCCCCGCTCCTCCGGCATGTACCCGATGTGCCGCCGCGTCTCCATCGTGATCGGCGCCCCGTCCCACCACACCACGCCCTCATCCGCGGCCAACACCCCCAACGCGATCCGCATCGCCGTGGTCTTGCCCGCCCCGTTACTCCCCACAAACCCGAAGAGCTCGCCGGGCCGCACGTCAAACGACGCCTCCCGCAACGCCACCACGTCCCCATACCGCTTACTCAGCCGGTCAAACACCAACCGTCGATCCGTCACGCCGGCCATCCTGCCCCACCACCCCCACCCGCCGCGCTACGAACCCCACCCCCGACCCGTTACCCTGTCCGAGCAGCCCTCGTAGCTCAGGGGATAGAGCGCCCGCCTCCTAAGCGGTAGGTCGCAGGTTCGAATCCTGCCGGGGGCACTCGGTCGCGGGGACGTATGTCCGCGACGAGAGCGAACCGGGTCGGTCGTCATCACGTTGGGGCTGAGCCCTCCACCCCTGCGGTGCTAGAGACCCTTGGTCTCTGAGTCTTTGTCAGTTGTCCTGAGTTTCAGGCGGCGGCAGGTAGCCGTGCTTGGGCGAGTCGGTGATCGATGTGACGGTCGATGGTGTGCAGCGCGGCGCGGAGTTCGGGTGGGGCTTGGGGTTGATCGCTGGCGATGAGGGGTCGCAGGACGCGGTTGTGGACTTTGCTGTAGAAGATCGCGAAGCACAGTCCGTCGTGGGTGAGGGTGTAGAGGTTGTGGCCGGCGACGCGGTGAATCAGGTCGTTGCGGTGTAGGCGGGCGAGGTCGTAGCTGGCTTGGTTCATGCCGTAGTTGGTGCCGAGCAGTCCGGTCATCAAGGCGCGCAGGCTCTTGTTGGTGATGCCGGTGACGGCGAGCAGGGTGTGGCAGAGGGCGCCGGCCAGGGCTTGGACCCGAGGGTCGCCGAACCGTAGGGCTGGGGCCCTCCTGCCATCCTCAGTGAGGGTGGGGTGCGTGATCCGCTCAAGGGCTGGACTCGCGAGGACGCAGCCCTGGCCGACTCGTTCAGTATCGAGCAGTCGGCGGTTGGCGGCACGAGCTTTGGTCTGCAGATCGTCGAGGTTGTGCAGGCGGCGTTGGCAGCTGAGGTCATACGGGTCGTTGATCACGGTCTCGATGCGCAGCGCGCGACCGTCCTTGAGGTACTGCTTGATCCGGGAGTGTTTGTAGAAGGCGTTGACGGTGACCTCGACGCCGCGGGTGACGACCTTGGTCTTGAACTGTCCGGCGGGAGTGGGGCCGCGGGTGCGCCGGTTGAAGATGAGCTCGACCTGTTCGGGGCGGCCGATGTCGAGGTTATCGGCGACCAGTGCCTCGAAGAATGCTCGGGCGTGGCGGGGTGCGGCGAACACCAGGGTGCGGGACACCTCGATCTGGCGCATGGAGATCTCCCACCAGTACCCCGCCGCCCGGTCGTGGTCGGTCAGCGGCAGCGGCAGGATCGACCACCAACGTTCGGCGAATACGGTGATCGTGCCCGGGCCGAGCCGGTCGCAGATGGCCTGCAGTCCGGTCGGGTCGTCGGTGGCGGCGAATCCGTTGGACAGCTCCCGATAGCACAGGCCGGCCATGCTGGCTTGGCGCTTGGCCCACTCGTGTCCGTTGATCCAGATCTTGGCCGGGTAGGGGAAGTAGGCGCAGATCTTGACGAATGCCGGACCGAAGTCGAGGTCCCACAGGTAGAAGTAGTAGCAGGTGACCCGCCGGTCGGCCTTGGTGAAGGCAAACCACGGGATCCCGTTGGACGCTGGGCGTTGGGTCGCGGTGAACACCGACGCGAACTCCTGCGCCACCCCGATCGCAGCCACCCCGGCCCGGCCGGTGTGGGCCTGCCGATCCAGGTAGGGCCGCATGATTTCGATCTTGCGGTCGGTCTTGCCGAACCGCACGATCGGGATGTGGTTGTCCTGGGCGAACCGGGCAACCGACTTGCGAAACGCGGTCCCGATCTTGTCGAAGATCGCCGGTGAAGGGATCGGATTGCCCAAGTGTTGGGTCAGGAACGTCACCACCTGCCCGCCAACCTGCAGATTCGGCACATAGACGTTCAGATAGACCCGGTCCAGGCATTCGATGTCCAACGCCACCCGCCCGTCGAGCATCTCCGGGACAGTGACAACCCGTTCGGCCACAACGACCACCTCGACACCCAGCGTCCGCCACCAACCGCAGTGCTGACCAGCAGGGGATGTCGCGGCGCAGCCGCGAGCCCTGAGGACAGCCTCGGACCGCTACCTGCACCCGCTGCAACCACAGCCGATCCAAACCAAACCCAGCCACCCACCTCGGCGGTCCGAGGCTGGCCTCACTGGAAGAGAGGTGCATAGCGCGCCACGACCTCGTCGATCCTGCTGCGCCATAACGACCGGTCGCGCCCTTCCAGCAGAGCGGCGTGCACCCACCCGTCCACGACATGGAAGACGACGAACGCGTACAACAACTCTTCGGACACCGGTCGCCGGTCACCATATCCCGCGAGGAGTGCCATCCGGTCGTGGTCTCCGAGGGCCGAGCTGGTGGCGACGCTCTTCGCCAGGTCGTACTCGAGCGGGCAGCGCACCGCCGACTCGAAGTCGACGAGGTGTGCGGCCGAAACATTGCTCCGCACTTGAGTGACGACATTCGCGGGGTGCAGGTCACCGTGGCATCCGATCTGCGGGTTCGGCTGCCGGCAGAGGCGGACGAGAGTGTCCAGGGCCGGCTCGACATGCGAAGCGAGGCCGTCTTGTGGATTACGGTCCAGAATGGACAGGTGCCACCGCGCGAGCCGCTCAAATTTGGTTGCCAGCGGCTCATCGTCGGCCGCGGTGATCGCGAGGTCGATATCGTGGAAGTTGGCGAGGAGGCGGCCAACAAGGCTCAGGCCGCCGTGATACGAGTACCTGCCCGCTTCTATCGCGCCCCACAGGGTGCACTCACCAAGATCTGAAGTGATCAGGACCGTTGCGTCGTAAATCTCGAGCTGGTCGTAACCGAGCACTCTGGCGGTACGAATCACACCGTTGTTCGAGAGCGAATCGATGATGTTCCGTTCCTTCGTCGCCTTCCATTTGGCGGCGCCGAAGTAGAGTTTCGCAATGACCGACCGCCCGCCGTCCAGGTGCACGCGGTAGGTCCCGGAACTGGGGGCGCGGGACAGGCAAGTAACCTGTGCCGCGGTCGTGTCCACGAAGTTCTGGCATGCCACGGCGATCGCCCGATCCAGACCCGGAGCGCTCACGCGGGTTCGCCGCCGTCGCGACTGAGGCCGATGTTTCGCCCCCCCAATCGGTGCAGCAGCCGGATCGCGTCGCGAAGGTAGGCGCTGTACAGCCTGACGCCCGCGGTCCGCGGGCACGAGTTCTGCCACGGCTTCATGGGCCCGACGAAGTGGAGGAGACCGACGTCGCTTGAGCGCGGGTCGCGCCGAACTACTCGCCGGACCCAGTCACCCTTTTCCAAAAAGCGGTCCAGCTCGAAGCGATTGAGGCGTGCGTCCACCGCCGCCGCCCGCGAGGTGGCCAGCAGCCACATGTTCAGCGCGTCCTGGTCATTGAAGTGGATATACCGGCGTCGCCGCGTGATGACCTCGGCAACTCCCGCGCGGACAACGGGCATCACATGGCTACGCAGCCACAAGGCACCAGCGTTGAAGTATGGCCGGCCGCGCAGCGTCGGCCACCGCTCGACGAGTCCGGGAAGCGCCGGGCACTCACCGACGGCGAAGTTGAACTCGTCCCGAACGGCGCCGACCCGGCCGTCGTCCAGACCTGCGAACGGCGCCGAGATGTCGCTGAGCACGAGTACGTCGGCGTCGAGGTAGAGGAGGTACGGCCGGTCGACGAAACGCGGAGTCAGTTGGAATCGCAAGTACGTCGTTGTCGTGATGTACGACGCGCCCTCAACGATGTCAACACCGTGCGGGGCCTTTCGCCACTCCACATCGAATGAGGTGAATCCCAGCCGGCGCACAAACGCTGCCATCGTGGAAACGTGCGGTCGCGACAGGTCCTGGGTCAGCAATCGAACAGCCGCGCCCCGGCGTTCGTCTGGAGGAAGGCAGTCAGCCAGCGAGGCCAGCGTCGCCATCGCCGGCACCAGATATGATTCGTCAATACACAGCGCAATCGCGAACAATGCGGTTATCCGTCCGGGCTCGATACCGTGTCAGCGCACGAGCCGTGCTGGCGGTCGCGCCTGAGATCATCCAGAATGACCGGGTTGCTCCGCTCTCGAGGCAGGCTGACGCGACGGTCGCGCCGATGTAGCCGGCTCCACCAGTGATAAGCACCTTCATTGCAGATGCGACGTGCGGGAACGGCCAACTAAGAGTTTGTCCATCGACCCCACCCCATCGGACTGTCGGGACGCTCCCGACAGCATTACCGATCGGAGCCAGTCGGCGCAACCATGTAGTCACCCCGATGCCGTTGTGACCACAGATGCTCGTGTGACACCGCCCGGTGGAGCGAAGGCCACCTTCAGGACACTCAACGCCCCAAATGTGGCCTTCAGAGCAGTTGGCTGCGGAAGGCGCGGATGCCGAGGATGTGGGTGACCGTGTTGGTGTCCCAGCCCTCGGTGAGCATGGAGACGCTGACCACGCAGCGGATCTGCTCGCCGAGCTTGCCCTTCTTGCCGACGGTGTTCATCACCTCGCGGAGCAGATCCTCGTCGGTGATCTTCTCGATGTCGGCGCCGGGGTTGCGGCGCCGGTATTCCGCCTTGAACGCGGCGATCTCCGGTCCGAGGGCCTGGCGGAAGTCGGCCTTGATGGCCTCGCCGCGCTCGAGCTGGGCCGAGTCGATGAGGATTGTTCGCGGTCGGTCCAGCGGCTTGCCGTCGACAACGTTGCTGAGCAGCTCCAGGTTGCCAGGCTTGTGCGCGACGATTTCACCGTCCCGCTCGACCTCCTCGCCGGCGATCCAGTCGTAGACGAGCTTGCTCACGACGGTGTTGGGGCAGACGACGATGAACACGGGTGGCGTCTCACCGTGCTGCTGAAGTGATGTCTCCCAGTGCTGGAACGCCCGGGTGTAGCTACGGTGCAGGCTGCGCAGCGCTCCCTCGAACTCGGGTTCGGGGATCCAGTTATCCACCTTGCCCTTCGCGGCGCGCTTGGGAAGTTTGGCGCCGACGAAGTCCCAGAGCCGGAGGTAGGTGACCAGCGGGTGGGCGGCGTCGTCGTCGACCGGCGTGCGCGGGACCTTCACGATGCCCGACTCGATCGCGTCCATGAGAGAGAAATCGCTGACCGTCCACGGGAAGATGTAGCCCTCGTTGTAGCCCGAGCCGGCGAGGTAGAACGGCGTCGCGGAGAGGTCGAATATCTGTTTGATTCCGACGTGCTTCGCGACGGCCTGGAGGCCGGTGAACCAGAGGCGGGCCTCCTCGTTGGCGTCCTTTTCCTCCGCGGTCAGCGTACTTTTCGTGTCGGCGGGGAGCGGCTTGTCCTGATAGCAGTGGTGAGCCTCGTCGCTGAACACGAGGATCTGCTGCTTGTCCGGGCCGGTCACGCCGAGGTCGCGCAGGACCCGGCTGACCATGGCCCGGGGTGTCTCCTTGAACGCGTCCTCGCGGCGGTCGCCCTTGAGCAGGAGCCGGGTGTTCTTGGCGACGCCCCTGATCTCCTTGGCGTCCTTGAGCTGGAACGCGTGGTAGTTGGTGATCACGATCCGGGCGTGGTCCAGGCCGCCCTTGAGGTCGGCGGGGATCAGGTCGCGCAGGTCGTAGTAGTTCTCGGCGTCCCCGGGCAGCAGGACGCGGAGCCGGTCCTTGATCGTGATGCCGGGGGCGACGACCAGGAACCTGTTGGTGAACCGGGCGTCCCGGGATGACTGCACCTTGTTGAGCGTCTGCCAGGCGATCAGCATCGCCATCACGACGGTCTTGCCGCTGCCGGTGGCCATCTTGAGGGCCATCCGGGGCAGGCCAGCGTTGTGTGCCGCGTTCCCGGGCTCCAGCCGGGTGCGCCAGTCGGCGTAGCCGTGGGTGCGGCCGGCGACCTCGGTCAGGAAGATCGCGGTCTCGGCGGCTTCGCGCTGGCAGAACAGCACGCGGTTGTCCCGGTCCGGGTCGGCCCAGTGCTGGAGGAGCTTGCGGGTGATCGGGTGACGCCGGCGTACTCGCCGCCGCGCCGCCATTTGGCGAGGTCCCGGCGGACGTCGTTGATCAGGGTGTTGCGCTCGCGGCGTTCCCCGGTGGCGTCGAAGTCGAGCTCGACCTGTTCGAACTCATCCTTGGCGCGCTTGCCCTTTCTGGTGATCGCGATTGGGATGAAGGACTCGCTCGGTCGCCGGCCGTCCCGGATTTGTCCAGTCGGGCCGTTCGGGCGATCTCGTAGTAGCGGTCCGGCTGCTCGTACGGCGAGTTCAGGATCGGATTGTCGATCGTTTCGGTCATATCGGCGCAGTCCACTCCCTACACATGCGGGACATGCTAACGGTGCTGCCGCCGGTCCTCCGGCAAGTCGGCTACGCGAGCGTGAGCCATGACTACGCGAGCGCGAGCCATGACTACGCGAACGCGGATTACGGCTACCTGAACGCGGGACACGCCGGGCGGGGTTGGCGGCTTCGGGGGGTGGCGGTCCGCTAATGTCCCGCGGGTGTCATTACGGGCGAGACGGCGCGTCGTGGACGCGTTCGAGCGGTGGTCGGCATCCCGGGGGACACTGCCGGCGGGTGCCGAGGCGGTGCAGGTGTGGCGGGACCGGATCGGGATCATGCTGCAGGGCCGGGAGGACTACCTGGGCCGGCCCGATCCGACGCTGTGGCGAAGCGGTGACCTGCACCGGCTGCTGATCGATCACCTGCCGCCGCGGCAGGTCGACGCGTGGGGCCTGGCCGAGCACGGCGTGCGCATCGTCCGGGAGTTCCTCGAGTTCCTGGACACCAGCGGGCGGTTGCATCCCGGCAGCACAAGGGTCGCCACGCTGCGCAAGGAGTTGGACCGGGCCGCGGGCAGATTCGGCGCGGCGATGGCCGATTCCTCCCAGTACCGGCTGGCCAAGCGGGTCCTCACGGCCATGCTCGCCGACGGCCTGGGCGACGACGCCGACCCGGCCGAGGTGGACCGGTGGGCAGAGCGGTTCAGCGCGCGGGACGCGCCCGCCCGCCGGCGGGTTCTCGGCGAGCTGATGGACCAGGACCCGCGCTATGCCACCGGGCACCTGCTCGTGCACGGCGGGCAGGTGGCGGTTCTCAAGCCAGGGGTACCACCGGACAAGGGCCTGGTGTGGCCGGACACGGTGGAGTGTGACTGTGGCTGCGCCGATGCCACGGTTCCTGAGGCGCGGTTGCCGGGGGAGGCCGAGCTGGCCGCCGCGGTGGCCGGCAGCGAGCTGCTGTGCCGGCTGTCCGCGCTCGCCGGGTGGGTCGGAGCGGGGGGCCGCCCGGTGGACCGGCGTGGCGAGTTGCCCGGCAAGGACGTCACGGCGGCCGCGGCCGCGGCCGGGGTTCCCGACCTCGGCGCCCGGCGGCTGCGGGACGCGCCGGCGCTGGCGACGCTGTGGGACCTGGCGCTCGAGCTCGACGTGCTGTCCCTGTGCCGCGCCCGCGTGATCCCGGGCGACACGTTGCCCGCCGTCCATGCCGCGCTGCGCCACGAGTGTCCGCCGGGGCAGGCTCTGGAATTCTGGGATGAGGTCTTCGACGAGTTGGTCCACCCGCAAGGCGACACGGTGACACCCGAGCAGGAGCGGCTGCGGGACTGGGCACGGCCATGGCTGCCGCGCTTCCTCGGCACGCTGTACACCGACCATCCCGACGAGGAGCTCGTCGAGGTCGGAGTGCTCATGGACGCCGTGGCAACCGAACGAGCCGAGGCAGTTCCGGCTCGCGACAGCACGATGCTCACCGCCCTCGCCGGGTCGTTGGTCCTCCGCGGTCTATCGCTGCTGGCCGAGCACGGGGCGGTCGAGGTCGAGGTGTCGGCCGGCGGGCCTGCTCCGGGCCTTGCCCCGGCGGCCCGGGCAGTCGGTATGGCGCCGTGGGCGGTGTCTCCACCCGACGGGCTCCGGGTGCGCCTGACCGCTCTCGGCCGGCGCGGTGTCCACAAGCGACTCGCCGGCGACGGTGCCGGCACACCTCCGATGGCGCACGCGGCCTCGGCCTGATCGAGGCGGCTGGAGGGGCGGCGATGAGCAGGCGAAACCGGGAGAAGCGGGCGGAGCGCAGGCGCGACCGGCAGCGGCGTGGTCCCACTCCGCCCCGCTCCGGCTTCTCCGGTTCGCACGGGCCGGGCTGCACGTGCGGCGGGCCGGACGACTTCTGGACCCCGCACCCGGTCCCGGCGCCCGAGCTGGTGGCCAACACGCTGCTGGCGGCGGCGCGGGACGATGCCTACGGCGATTCCACCGCCGCCGCGGCCCGCGCGGCGGAACTGACCTCTGGCCGCTTCGCCGGCCAGCCGCGAGCCGTCGCCACCGGGGCCGGTATCGCCCTGACCGAGGTGGCCCACCGGCTCTGGCAGGCCGGGTGGCTGCCCGTGGACGCGTGGGAGATCACCCGGCGGCGGGCCGACGCCGCGCCGACCGGCCTGCTGGTCGACGTGATCGCCGAGGACTCGGCGCGGTACGGATCGGCCGTCGACGAGCGGTGGGCGGCGCAGGTCCGGCAACTCGACGCCACGGTCTGGTGGGATCGCGGCCGGCCCCACCTGTCGCAGTGGGCCGAGCGCCACGGTGCCGATCTCGAGCGGGCATTGCTCGTCACGGTCGAGTTGCTGGCCGTGCTGGTGACCCTTCCCGAGCTGCCGCGCATCGTCGCGCCACCCGGCACGGCCGCCCGGGGCTCGTCGGCGCCGGTGTCCAGGGTCGACGGGAAGATCCTGGACAGGGTGCGGGGTCTGCTGGCCAAGGCCGAGTCCACCGAATACCCCGAGGAGGCCGAGGCCCTGTCGGCCAAGGCGCAGGAGCTGATGAACCGGCACGCCTTTGAGCGCGCGTTGCTCGACGCCGAAGCTGACCGGCGGCAGACGGCGACCTCGACCCGGCTGTGGCTGGACAACCCGTACGTGGAGGCTAAATCCCACCTGGTGGCGGCGATCGCCCAGGCCAACCGGTGCCGGTCGGTGTTCTATCCCAAGCTCGGGTTCGTCGCGTTGATCGGTGAGGGGATGGACCTGGAGATCACCGAGTTGCTGACGTTGTCCCTGCTGGTGCAGGCCACCCGGGCGATGGTCGCCGAGGGCAGTCAGATCACCCGGGCCGGGGCGTCGCGAACCAGGTCGTTCCGGCAGTCCTTCCTCGTCGCCTACGCCACCCGGATCGGTGAGCGCCTGGACGAGGCCGCGGTGCGCGCCCATGACCCGACCGAGGACGCGCGGCTGCTTCCGGTGCTGGCCAAGCGGTCCCGGGTGGTCGAGGAGACCTTCGCGGCGATGTTCAGCCACACCGTGCAGCGCTCGGTGTCGGTCACCAACGGCGCCGGGTGGCGCGCCGGCCGCGCCGCCGCCGACCGCGCCGACCTGACCCTCGAACGCGACGCGATCAACGCCTGACGCCGATGGTTGCGTCGATGCGATCGGTGCACCGCCGGGCCGACCCGGCGGCGACACGATCGAGTGATGCGCCGGAGTGTCGGCGGATGGCCGTACCCTCGTGCCGATCGACGTCGTGAGGAGAGCAGCACGTGGTCGTTGAGGGCCCTCGCCCGTTCGCGCACCTGCATGGATCCAACGCCGGGTTGTACCGCGCCGTGATGGGCACCTTCGTACAGGCCAAGCGGCGGTTCGCGGTGCACCTGCGGCCCGAGGACGTGCACGAGGCGCTGATCAGGCGGCACGAGTCGGCGCCGGAGCTTGCGGAGATCAGCTCGGCGCTGGCCAGCCTGGAGGAGTGGGGGAACCTGCGGGCCGATCCGGACACCAGCCGGGTGACGACGGTCGAGGACTTCCACCGGGCGCGTTACCTGTACCAGCTCACCCGGCATGGGGAGGCGGCCGAGGAGGCGCTGGCCGCCTACGACGAGGCGCTCGGGCGGCGGGGTGCGCTGCAGGCGGTGGCGCTGGCCGACATCGCCACCCAGCTCCGTGCCCTGCTGGGGCTGGCCGAGCAGCCGGTGCCGGACGTGGCCAAGGTGCACCTGCTGCTGCGTGGGCTGGTGGACCGGTTCACCGATCTCGCCGGCAACGCGCAGGCGTTCATGGGTTCGCTGCAGCGGTCGATCGACCTGCACGACGCCGAGGTGGACGCGTTCCTGGCGTACAAGGACCGGTTGATCGACTACCTCGAGCGGTTCATCGCCGATCTGCTCACCACGGGGTCGGAGATCGCGGCATTGATCGACTCGGTCGAGCGGGGCGGCGTGGCGCGGTTGCTGGATCACGCGGCGCGGAGGGAGGCGGCTGATGCCGCGCCCGGCGCGGACGGTGGCGACGATCCGCGCGAGCGGGAGTTCCAACGGCTGGCGGTGCTCTGGCGGGAGCGCTGGGACGGGTTCCGGGCGTGGTTCGTGAGCGAGCCGCACCATCCGAGCCAGGCCAAGCTGCTGCGGTCGCAGGCACGCGCGGCGATCCCGCAGCTGTTGCAGGTGGTCAGCGCGCTGAACGAGCGGCGGGCGGGCCGCTCGGACCGGTCGGCGGACTTCCGGACCCTGGCGGTCTGGTTCGCCCAGGCGCCGGACGACGCGGCGATGCACCGGCTGTGGCGGTCGGTGTTCGGGCTGTCCTCGGCGCGGCATCTCACCGTCGACGAGGACACGCTTGCCGAGCGGGAGGATCACCCGGTCGCGCCGAGCACGCCGTGGGCGCAGGCGCCGCCGCTGCGGATCAGCCCGCGGCTGCGCAAGACCGGCAGCTATGAGCGCCGCGGGAAGCCGAACCGGGTGATCGACCGGTCCGAGGCGCGCCGGCACTTAGCCGAGCTGGCAGCGCGGGAGGCCAGCGAGACCGCGGCGGCGCGGGCGGCGCTGACCACGTCCAGGCCGACCAGGCTCGGCGACCTGGGGCCGCTCGATCCGGCCGCGTTCCGGCTGTTCCTCACGTTGCTCGGGGAGGCGCTCGCCGCGCGCCGGCCGGGGCAGCGCGGTGTCAGCACGACCACCACGGACGGCAGCATGGAGATTCGTCTGTCCATTGTGGACAATGCGGAGCCGGTTGAGATCCACACGCCGCACGGTGTGTTCCGCGGCCCCGACCAGCTGGTGGAGATCATCGATCTGACCGCCGAGCCGGCGCGGGAGCAGACCGCATGAAGCGTGCGGAATGCGGGGCGAGGGAGTTGGCCTACCGCGACGAGGTGGGCCCGAGGAACTGGGGTCTGGGGGCTTGCCCCCGGTGGAACACGGTCTGCCCGAGGAGTGGTCCGGTGACCCGGCAGCTGAGGCGACCCGCGACCATGGCCAACATTCCCGAGTTGGAGGACATCGCCTGATGGGTCTGTCCGAGGCGCTGGACGCGACCCGGGTCGAGGAGACCCGGCGGGCCGCGCGGGCGCTGCTGCGGCGCCCGCTGCTGCGCGCCGCCGGGCCGGACGCCGACGAGTTCACGTTGGTGCGCAAGCACATCGGCGATCTGCGAGCCTGGTTCGATCGCAACACCGGTTGGCGGCTGGTGGTGGACAGCGAGGTGGCCAGGCTGGTGAAGGTCGCCGCGGATACCGGCGATCACACGTATCCCGCTCGGGACGTGCGCACCCGGATGCCGTTCGGCCGGCGCCGCTACGTGCTGACCTGCCTGGCCCTCGCCGCCCTCGAGCGGGCCGACGCGCAGGTCACCCTCGGCCGGCTGGCCGAGCAGGTCGTCCTCGCCGCGGCCGACCCCGACCTGGCCGGCGCCGGTGTCGTGTTCACGTTGGACAACCGTGAGGAGCGCGGCGACCTTGTCGCGGTCGTGCGGCTGCTGCTCGACCTGGGCGTGCTGTCCCGGGTGGCCGGCGACGAGGAGTCGTTCGTCAAGGACGGCGGCGACGTGCTGTACGACGTCGAGCGCCGGGTGCTCGCCACGCTGCTCGCGACTCCGCGTGGTCCGTCCACTGTGGATGATCGGGAGTTCGAGGCGCGGTTGGCCGCGGTCACCCGCGAGCTGGAGCCGACCACCGACGACCTGAGGAACCGGATGCTTCGCCACCGCCTCACCCGCGCTCTGCTCGACGCGCCGGTGCTCGGTTACGACGAGCTGGACGACGCCGAGCTGGCCTACCTGACCAGCCAGCGCGCCGCGATCACGGCGCGGATCACCGAGCTGACCGGCCTGGTCGCCGAGGTACGGGCCGAGGGCATCGCGATGGTCGATCCCCACGACGACCTGACCGACGTCCGGATGCCGGACAGCGGGACCGACGGGCACGTCACGTTGCTGGTGGCGGAGTTCCTGGCGGCGCGCGACGGGGAGCCGGTGGGCGAGGCGGAGCTGCACGCGCAGGTCCGGTCGTTCGCCGATCAGCACCGGTCCTACTGGCGGAACGCCGCCAAGGAGCCCGGCGCCGAGATCGAGCTGACCGCGCACGCCCTGACCAGGTTGGAGGCGCTGCGGTTGATCCGGCGGGAAGGCGGCTCCATCGCCGGCCGGCCGGCGCTGGCCCGCTACGCGGTGACCGAACCGGTGATCCGCGAATCGAAGGGACCGGACTCATGACACGACCGCTGCCTGAGCCTGGCCGCGGCCGGTGGCAGCCGCTGCGGGCGGGGCTCGTCGACCTGTTCTACTACGACGCCGAGGAGTTCTGGTTCCGCGACGGCCGGCTGCTGCTGCGCGGCAACAACGGGACCGGCAAGTCCAAGGTGCTCGCACTGACGCTGCCGTTCCTGCTCGACGGCGACCTGTCCGCGCACCGGGTCGAGCCGGACGCCGACCCGAAGAAGCGGATGGAGTGGAACCTGCTGCTCGCCGGGGCGCACCCACACCCCGAGCGGCTCGGCTACACCTGGCTGGAGTTCGGCCGCGTCGCCGAGGACGGGCACGCCGAGTTCCGCACCCTGGGCTGCGGGCTGAAAGCCGTGTCCGGCAAGGGAATCGCCCGGCACTGGTACTTCCTCACCGACCTGCGGGTGGGTCTGGAGCTGGAGCTGGTCGACGCGACCGGCACCGCGCTGACCCGGGACCGGCTCGACGAGGCCCTCCGCGGCCGCGGCACGGTCTACGACAAGGCCCGGGCGTACCGGCGGGCCGTGGACGAGGCGCTGTTCGGGCTCGGCGAACAGCGCTACGGCGCGCTGGTGGACCTGCTCATCCAGCTCCGCCAGCCGCAACTGTCCAAGCGGCCCAGTGAGAAGGCGCTGTCGGATGCGCTGACCGAGGCGCTGCCACCGCTGGACCAGGCTGTGATCGCCGATGTGGCGGAGGCGTTCCGCAGCTTGGCGGAGGACCGGGACGACTTGGGCGTGATGCGGCAGGCGAGCGAGGCCGCGCAGTCGTTCCTCGGGCACTACCGGCGGTATGCGCGAATCGCCGCCCGCCGCCGGGCCGAACGGCCGCGCCGCGCGCAGTCGGCGTACGAGAAGGTCAACGCCGAGCTGAACGCGGCCAACGCCGCGCACGAAGCCGCGGAGGCCGCGTTGTCCGCCGCCGAGCAGCGACTGTCCGAACTGGACGGTGAGCGCGAGCGCCTGCGTGCCAGGGAGGATGAGCTGCGCAAGAGCCCCGAGATGCGGGACGCGCGGGCGTTGCACGAGGCTGCCGAGACGGCCGGGCGGCTCGCCGGTGAGGCGGAGCGGGCTCGCGGGGACCGCGGCAGGGCGCAGCGGACGCTGCTGGAGCGCCAAGGAAAGCGACGTGCCGCAGGGGAGCGCCTGGCCGGTGCCGAGCGGTCGGCGGATGCCGCCCGATCGTCCACTGCGGACGCCGCGGCCGCGGTGGGCGTCGGTGACGAGCACCGGGAGCGGATCGAGAACCGCCTGGACACGAGGGATGCCGATGCCGTGGCGGTCCTGCGGGCGGCCGCGGACCAGATCGTCGACCGGCGTGGGCGCGCGATCGGGTACGTCGGTGGTCTGATCGACGCCGATGAGCGGACGCGCGGGCGGGTCTCCGAGGCGCGTCAGCGCGTCGAGGAGCTCTCCGCCCAGGTGGCCGAGCTGGCGGACCGCCGGGTCGCGGCGGAGCAGTCGGTGGTGGACCGGGGGCGGCAGCACGTGACCGCTGCCCGGGAACACTTCGCCGCAGCGATCGAGCTGCGTGTGCCCGATCTGGCGGAGACCGTTGCCGCGCTGGAGCTTTGGGTCGAGACGCTGGACGGAGCCAACCCGGGTCGGGCGTCCGCCGAGGTCGCCGGGCGGACGGCTGCCGAGGCGTTCGCCAGGACTGAAGCCGGTCTTGATCAGCGGGAGTCCACCGGACTTGCCCGAGTGGCCGAGCTGACCGGCGAGATCGCCCGGCTGGAATCCGGCGAGGACACCGCGCCGCCGCCCGCGTACACCCGGGATGTCGCGGCGCGGACCGGCCGGCCCGGAGCGCCACTGTGGCAGCTCGTGGACTTCGCCGGGGACGTGCCCGCGGGGGACCGGGCAGGGCTGGAGGCCGCGCTCGAAGCCGCGGGCATTCTGGACGCCTGGGTCAACCCGGACGGAGTGCTGCTCGCTCCTGGTATGGACGACGTGGTCCTGCTCCCGGCCCGGCCCGCCGCACGGCATCTCGGCACCGTGCTGCGACCCGCGGTCGACCGGGACGACCCGCATGCCGCCGCGATCACCGACGACGTCATCGCGGCCGTGCTGGCGTCGATCGGCCTGGGCGCGGGCAATGGCGAAGCCTGGGTGGCGGCCGACGGCCGGTTCCGGCTGGGTGTGCTGGACGGCGCCTGGCACAAGGCAACCGCCGAGTACATCGGCGCCGGCGCACGGGAGGCCGCCCGGCGGGTCCGGCTGGCCGGGCTGCGCGCCGAACTGTCCACAGTGGAATCCGAGCTGGCCGCGATCGCCGAGGCACGTGCCCACCTGGCACGGCGTCGTGACGTCCTGGCCGCTGAGCTGGCCGGGATGCCCGACGACACCCCGCTGCGGGAGGCTCATGCCGCCGTGCGCGCACTGGCCGAGGAGACCCGCCGGCTCGACGAACGCGTTGGCGCCGCCCAGGATGCGCTGGCGCGGCTGACCGAAGAGGCCGGGGCGGCGCGGGATGCACTCCTCTCCGCCGCGGCCGAGTTGCGTCTGCCCAGCGCGCGGGAGGAGCTGAGCCTGGTGCGGGACGCCTTGGTGGCCTACCGCACGGCGCTCGCCGGGCTGTGGCCGGCATGGCACGTGGTCGCGGAGGCGCAGCGGGCCGACTCCGAGGCGGCGGAGGAGCTGGCCGGCGCGGAGGAGGAGCTGCGGGAGCGGGCGGAACGCGCCGCGGAGGCGGAGAGCGCCGCCGACATCGCCGCCGAACGTCACGCCACCGTGGAAGCGACGGTGGGCGCGGCGGTGGCCGAGCTGGAGCGCCGGCTGGATGAGCTGGTGAAGTCCATGGCAGCCAACCGAAATGCCGCCAAGGTCGTGGACAAGCAGCGGATCGTCGCGGCGACCGGGCGGGGAGAGGCCGAGGGGCGCCGGAAGGAGCTGACCGAGAACCTCGTCGGCGCCACCGAGGAGCGCGCCGAGGCAGCGGAGTCACTGCGCCGGTTCGCCGCGACCGGGCTGCTGGAGGTGGCGCTGCCTGATCTGGCGGTGCCCGATCCGGACGCGGACTGGGCGCCGCACCCCACCGTGCTGCTGGCCCGCCAGATCGATCAGCGGCTGGCCGACGTCACGGCCGACGACCAGGCGTGGGAGCGGGTCCAGCGACGGGTGACCGACGAGCTGAAGTCGTTGACCGACGCCCTGTCCAGCCAGGGGAACACCGCGTCCGCCCAGCTGCTCGAGGACGGCATCGTCGTGGAAGTGATCTTCCACGGGCGGCCGGCGTCGGTGCCGGAGCTCGCCCGGGCGCTGGAGGTCGAGGTGGCCGAGCGGGGCCGGCTGCTGGACGAGCGGGAGCGGGTGATACTGGAGAACCACCTCGTCAACGAGGTGGCCAGCACCCTTCAGGAGCTGATCTCGGACGCCGAGGCGCAGGTGGCGCTGATGAACTCCGAGCTGGCCGGGCGGCCGACCAGCACCGGCATGAAGCTGCGCCTGCTCTGGCGGCCGAGGGAGGACGGACCGGCTGGGCTCACCGAAGCGCGCGAGCGGCTGCTGCGGCAGACCGCCGACGCCTGGTCGCCCGAGGATCGTGCCGCGGTGGGCGGTTTCCTGCAGGCGCGCATCGCCGAAGTGCGCTCCCGCAACGCCGCCGGAACGTGGCTGGAGCACCTGTCCGAGGCGCTGGACTACCGCTCCTGGAACAGGTTCGTCATCCAGCGCCAGCAGAACGGGCAGTGGCGTTCGGCGACCGGCCCGGCCTCCGGCGGCGAGCGGGTGCTGGCGGCCAGCGTGCCGCTCTTCGCCGCCGCCTCAGCGCACTACGCCTCGGCCGGCAACCCGCACGCGCCGCGGCTGGTCACCCTGGACGAGGCGTTCGCCGGGGTCGACGACAACGCCAGGGCCAAGTATCTGGGCCTGCTCGCCTCGTTCGACCTCGACGTCGTGATGACCAGCGAGCGGGAGTGGGGCTGCTACCCGGAGGTGCCGGGGCTCGCCATCGCCCAGCTGTCCCGAACCGACGAGGTCGCGGCCGTGCTGGTGACCAACTGGGAATGGGACGGCGCCAGTCGGTCCAAAGTGGACCGAGGGCCGGTGCTGCTCGCCGAGCCGCGGCCGGAGCGAGTGGAGTCGCCGGAAGGCCTGTGGAGTGACCCACTCAACACCTGACCACGAGCGGTTGCGGCGCCTGCTCGGGGACGAGCAGCTCGGCTGGCTGATCGCTCGGGTCCGGCGGCGGCTGTCCCGAGGCGAGCCGCTCACCGGCGTGGTCACCCTCGGCGACGCGACCGAGGCGGAGCGGGCGGCCGTGCGCCGGCTGCTCGGCCGGCCGCCGCGGCCCGGCGCCTCGCTCACCGTGTCCCTTCCCGCGGTCGACGAGGTGGTGCGCCACTCGGGCGCATGCCCGGACGGTCTGGCGGCCGCGATCGTCGCCCTCACCGGTCCGGTGGTGGACACGGTCGCCACGAACGTGGCCGTGGAATCCGCCTGGGAGAACGCGCTCGCACCGCTGGCCGAGACAGCGGCCGAACGGACGGTGCTGGCGCCGTGGTACGAGCGAGTGCGCAACACCGGGCTGATCCGCCGCCTGGCCGGCACACCGGAGGCCGCGGCCGCCCTCGTCATCGACCTCGTCGCCGTGCTGCGCCGGCTACCGGCACCCGGCCGTCCGCTCGGCGCGTTCGCGGCCGAGACGACCGGCGACGCCCACGCCCTCGACGACGACCGTCCACTGGCGACACTCGGGTTGGGTGCCGCCCGCGAGCTCGCCGCACTTCCCGACGGGCAGGGTGCACAGTGGCGGCGAGAGGTGTGGGCCGCGGTCGGCGTCCTCCGGGACGACCTGTCCACGACGGTGCTCACCCTGGGCCTGCCCGGCGATCCGGGCAGCCCGACCGGTCGCGCCCTGAACGCACTTCGGGACGCCGGCCAGCCGGCGGTGCTGACCCTGCGTCAGCTCGTCCGCGATGCCCCCGCGGCGCACGCGACCGGGTTGGTGGTGTCGATCTGCGAGAACCCGGTCGTGGTCTCGCAGGCCGCTGACCATCTCGGGCCCGCGTGCGCACCGCTGGTGTGCACGTCCGGCCAACCGAGCGTCGCCGCGCTGCATCTGCTGCGGATGCTGGCCGGTGCGGGCACGACGTTGCGCTTCCACTGCGACTTCGACTGGGGAGGAGTGCGAATCGGCAACGTGCTCCTCGACCGCATCCCCGTTGCCCCGTGGCGTTTCGACGCCGTGCACTACCGTGCGGCCGTCGGCAGGCATCCCGGCCGGCCACTCACGGGCACTCAGATCGCCGCTCGGTGGGACACCGGCCTCGCTCCGGCCATGGCCCGTGGTGGTGTCCGCGTCGAGGAGGAACTACTCCTTGACGACCTCGTTCGCGACCTTTCCGTGAGCTAGTTTCCTTGGCGGGAGTGAACGTGACGTTGCCTTCCCACCGGGAATTCAGGCCGCGTCCTCGGTGCGCGGTCGGAAGGGATTCTCGTGGTCGGGGTACGCCGCGGCCCAGGCCTGGGCCGTGATCGGTTTGCCGTCCAGGGCGGCGAAGATCAGGCTCCGGTGGGGGTGGTCCTGGATCGCCAGGGCGGCGTCCCGGCGCGACCGGTCACGCAGGCTGAGGGCCTCCTTCTCGGCGATCGCCCGGACCTCCTCGGCCTGCTCGGTCAGGCCGGTCACGGTGCCGTCGATCCACTCCAGGAACTCTTCCGGGGCCATCCGGCGGATCTCCTCCAGCCAATCGGGGCCGGCTGCCCGGATTCCCCGTACCTCGTCGACGCTCATCCGCAACGCCTGGGCGGCGCGCTTGACCGGCATGTCCGGGTGCGCCGTGAGCGTGGCGTGCACGGCGCAACGCTCCCAGAGCCGCCGGGCGGTGAGTCCGGTGATCATCCGGTGGAGCGCCACGTAGTCGTCCTGCTTGATCTTGAGGCGCTGGTCGGCGGTCGGGAAGTGAACGACGAGTCCCTCCGCTCCCGGCCGCGGGGGCGCAGACAGGGCCTCGGTCAGTGACTCGTAGGGAAAACGCCGTACGAGCGTGCCGGGCCATCCGTGAGCGGAGTGCGGCAGGGTCCGGCCGGCCTCGGTGCTCACCACGGCGAGCAACACCAGGTCATCCAGGGTTCCGTAGTCGACGACGATCCGGTTGTCCGGATAGATGATCTCGAACAGGTAGGTCAGGCCCGCGCGCGGTGTCCACGCGGATGCGTAATCCCGCGCCCACAGCTCGGTGGCGTGCGCGGCCTGGTCGCTGATGAACGAGCCTCGGGTGGCGATCGCGAACCGGCCAGAACCGCTCGGGTAGAGGATGCCCAGCGACCCGTCCAGCTTGTCGGTCACGCATACCGGACCGGAGGTGTCGAGCCCTTCGGCCGCCGGCTCGCCGTGGTTGAAGAACTTCGGGAATGGCCGGGCGACGATCTCACCGGAAACCGTGTCGACGATCAAGCCCCGGCACGCCCTGGTGACCTGGTTCCATACGCGCTCGTACCGGGCCTTCTCGGCGTAGTTGAAGATCTGGAGTGGGAGCGTCGGGTGGAACTGCGTGCGCACGTAGCCGCCGGCGAGCATCTCGTCCAGCAGATCGCGATCCAGCAGCTCGTTCAGCCTCATGGCGCCCTTGTACAGCGTCCCCATGACATTTCGGGCGGTTGTGTCGTCGTACGGCGAGAAGAACCAGCCATCCGGGGGACAAGGAGGAAACCGATGAGCGATCCGCAGGCCATTGTCGACCGCGTCGAGATCGAGGCGCTGCGCGCGGAGTTCACGGATGCGGCGATGATGCGCGACTACGACCGCTTCGCGGCGCTGTTCACCCACGATGCCGTGTACCGGATCCCTGACGCCAACGTCGAGCAGGCCGGCCGGGAGCAGATCCGCGCCGGGGTCGAGCGGCTGGCGGACGAGTGGAAGTACTTCGTGCAAACCACCCACCCGGGCGCGATCGAACTCGACGGCGACACCGCGTCCGGCCGGGCCTACATCCAAGAACTCGGGCTGCTGCGCGACGGCACGTCGGTGCTCAACTATGCCCTGTTCCACGACCGCTACCGGCGCACCCCGGACGGCTGGAAGTTCACCGAACGCGTCTACGAGGTCAGGTACTTCGACACCACTCCGCTGCCGGGCTCACCCGACGTGGACTGGGTGGCCCAGGACCAGGAGGCGTGATGACCACCCCGACTCCGACGACACAGTTCACCGATCCGGCACCCGCGCAGCGCCTGGAACGGGCGGCCACCGCGCTGACGGCGCACAATTTCACCGTCGAGATCCTTGACGATGCCGCCGCCGCGCGTGCCCGCATCACGGATCTGATACCCGAGGGCGCGAGCGTGTTGACCGCGGCCAGCGAGACCCTCCGCCTGTCCGGCATCGATGCGGACATCAACACCAGCGGGCGCTACCAGGCCGTCAGGCCACGCCTGCTGGCCATGGACCGGGTCACCCGCGCCGACGACATCCGGCGGGATCTTGCCAGCCCCGACGTCGTCGTGGGCAGCGTCGCCGCGCTCACCGAAACCGGTTCCCTCGTGGTCGCCTCGGCCAGCGGAAGCCAACTGCCCGCGTACGCCGGCGGCGCCGCCCACGCGATCTGGGTCGTCGGGGCGCAGAAGGTGGTACCCGACCTGGCCACCGCGCTGCGCCGCGTCGAAGACCACGCCCTCCCACTGGAAACCGCCCGTGCCCAGGTGGTCTACGGGCAGCCCAGCGCCATCAACCGCCTGCTCGTCCTCAACGCGGAACCCCACCCAGGGCGCGGAACCGTCCTGCTGCTCCGCGAAGCCATCGGATTCTGAAACCACCAGCCTGAGGCCGGCTCTCGGGCAGCACGGTTTGACGCAACCAGTCAGTTGCAATAATGTAGCAACTGACCGGTTGCTACTCATCGGAGGCTGTCATGGGATTTCCTGCCGCGATCGACACCACCTCGCCGCCGCGCTTCAGTGGGCGGCAACGGGTGATTCTGCTGGTGCTGCTCGGCGCCGGGTTCATGCTGGCGGTCGACTTCTCGATCTTGAACGTGGCGCTGCCGGAGGTTGGGGCGGGCGTCGGGTTGGGGTTGACCGGGCTCGCCTGGATCACCTCGGCCTACGCGCTGCCCGCCGCCGGTTTCACCCTGCTGTTCGGCCGGCTGGCAGACCTGTTCGGCCGGCGCAGGCTGTTCCTCTCCGGCATGGTCCTGCTGACCGGGGCCTCGCTGCTCGGGGGCGTCGCGGCCAGCCCCGAGCTGCTCCTGGCCGCCCGGGTGCTGCAGGGCCTGGCCACCGCGATGACGATTCCCGCGGCGCTGTCGCTGCTCACCACCACCTTCGCGGAGGGCGCGACGCGCGACCGCGTCCTCGGCTTCAACGGCGCCCTGCTCTCCGGTGGCTTCACCGTCGGCGCGCTGGTCGGTGGCGCCCTGGTCAGCCTGCTGGGCTGGCGGGCCGCCTTCTTCATCAACGTCCCGGTCGCCGTGGTGATTCTGCTGGTCACCCCATTCGTGATCAGCGAAAGCCGGGTGCCCGAGCGGGTGAAGCTGGACCTGCCCGGAGCGGTGACCGTGACCGGTGGTCTGCTGGCCGTGATCTACGCGGTCATCGAGCGGAACGTCCCCTTCGCGGTCGTCGGGGTGCTGCTGCTGGCCGCGTTCTGGATGATCGAGCTGCGCTCGCCGGCACCCCTGGCCCCGGTGCGCATCCTCAAGCGGCCCACGGTGAAGTGGGGGAACTACGCCGGGCTCGTGATCTTCACCATGGAGCCCGCGATGATCTTCTTGATGACGCTCTACCTGCAGCAGGACCTCGGTCTGTCCCCGCTGGCCACCCGGCCTGGTCTTCGGCATCCCGGGCCTGGCGGCGGTGGCCGCCGGGGTGATCGCCGGGCGCTTGATCGGGCGCTTCGGCGGCCGCACGGTCCTGGCCGTGGGCCTGTCCGTGCAGGGTCTGGCGACCCTTCCGCTGGTGTTCCTCGGCGCCGACCGGGTGGCGCTGGCGGTGCTGATCCCGGCGCTGTTCATCGGGTTCTTCGGGCATGTGGCCGCGATCGTCGCGTTCACGGTGACCGGGACCTCGGGTGTGCCGAACGAGGAGCAGGGCCTGGCCACGGGCCTGACCTCGATGACCCAGCAGGTCGCCATCACCGTCGGGATCCCGATCCTGAGCGCGGTCGCCGCGACGCAGAGCGTGCGGTTGACCGGCATCCACCTCGCGCTGGGGGTGAACGTGGTCGTGACGCTGGCCAGCGTGGTCCTCGTCTGGCTCCGGTTGCGCCCGCGCGAGGGGATGGTCGTTCGCCTCCCCGAGGGCGAGCGGCCGCTCGAGCAGGCTTGTTGACGCAACCATCCGGTGGCCATAGTATTGCAACTAACCGATTGCTACTCGTTGGAGGCAGTGATGGCTTTTCCCGATCGCATCGAGCGGACCGTGGAGGTCGCCCATGCGCCGCGCAAGGTGTGGGCGGCGCTCACCACGGCCGAGGGTCTGGGCACATGGTTCGGCAACGAGGCGAAGATCGACCTGCGCCCGGGCGGATCGGCGCAGATGACGTGGACCAACGGGCACACGGCGGACATGCGTATCGAACGTGTCGAGGAGCCGGCGGTTTTCGGGTTCACGTGGCACATCCAAGGGCTGCCCGAGGATGATCCGCGCCGCACGTATGTCGAGTTCACGCTCGAACCGGTCGCCGCGGGCACGCGGCTGACCGTGGTCGAGTCCGGCTTCGCTCAGTTGCCGGACGACGTATACCGCACGGTATTCGCCGGCAATGTCAAAGGTTGGGCCAGTGAGCTGGGGGAATTGGTCGAATACCTCGATGCCGCCTGACGTCGAGGCGGTCGCCGAGCAGGTCTTCGTCGCCTTGGCCGACCCGACCCGGCGGGGGATCCTGGCCGCGCTGGCTTCCGGGGGGCCGGCCACGGCCACGGACCTGGCCGATCGGCTGCCGATCACGCGGCAGGCGATCGCCAAACACCTGGCGTTGCTGGCCGAGGCGGGCCTGGTGACGGCCGAACCGGGGGAGCGGCGCCGGGTGCGGTACCGGCTGCGCTCCGCCCCCATGCAAGTGGCGCAACAGTTCCTGGCCGCGCTGGCCCGCGACTGGGACGGCCCGCTCGACGCGTTGAAGGACCACCTCGACCGGGCCGCCGAATCCACATGACAGAAGGGTGAACACCATCATGAAGACTCCCGCGATCGTCACTGCTGAGGAATGGGAGACCGCGCGCCAGCAGTTGCTGGTGAAGGAGAAGGAGTTGACCCGCGCCCGGGACGCGCTGGCCGCGGAGCGCCGGCGGATGCCGTGGCTGGCGGTGGAGAAGGAATACCTGTTCGACGGACCCGGCGGCAAGGCGAGCCTGCTCGACCTGTTCGAGGGCCGCCGCCAGCTGATCGTCTACCGCGCCTTCTTCGAGCCCGGTGTGCACGGCTGGCCCAACCACGCGTGTATCGGCTGCTCCATGATGGCCGACCAGGTCGCCCACGTCGCCCATCTGAACGCCCGCGACACCACGCTCGCCTTCGCCTCGCGCGCGCCGCAGCCGGACATCGAGCGCGTCAAGGCCCGGATGGGCTGGTCGATGCCCTGGTACACCATCACCGACGAGTTCGACGTCGATTTCGGCGTGGACGAATGGCACGGCACGAATGCGTTCTTCCGCGACGGCGACCGGGTGTTCCGTACCTACTTCATCAACAACCGGGGCGACGAGGCGATGGGGGGCACCTGGGCCTACCTCGACATCACCGCGCTCGGGCGGCAGGAGGAATGGGAGGACTCGCCCGAGGGCTATCCCCAGACCAAGCCGTACGCGTGGTGGACCTGGCACGACCAGTACAACGACGCCACGCGGTCGGAAGGCTGACTCGCGGCGGTTCAGCCGAGGGCGGCCTCCGGGTCGAAAGGAGGGACGATGCGGTTGCGGTGGGGTAAGGCGAGTGCGGCCGCGGCGGCGCGGGTGCGGGCTCCGGTGCGGTCGTAGATGTGTTCGAGGTGTTTGCGGACGGTGGCGACGGAGATGTAAAGCTGGCGGGCGATGCCGGTATTGCTGAGGCCCTGGTCGGCGAGCTCGAGAACTTCCTGTTCACGCGGGCTGAGTCGGGGGACGGCGCGGCGGCGTCGTTGGGACTCGACATAGACCTCGTAGAGGTGTGGTTTGAGGAGTTGGACCACGAGGCGGTCCCGTTCGGTGAAATCGGAGCCGGTCAGGCGCCAGAATGAGACCTTGCGGAAATGGCCTGGGGCGGTGGGGAAGGCGGCATGCAGGCCGTGAACGCTTCCATGCCGCCCGTGGAAATCGGCGTAGAAGCTCGTGTTGCGTAGTTCGGTCTGTGTGTAGAAGTCCGACCAGCGGACCGCTGAGGCGTAGTCTCCGGTGCGCTCGGCATAATTGCACGGTAGGAATGATGTGACGCTGTGCCACCAGGCTTCGGGGATGCCGGTGGAGCCGAGTTCGATGCCGTGTTCGCCGCATTCGAACCATTGACCCAGCAGCACGCGGCGGTGGGTCAGGTCGACCTCGTTGAAGTTGACCTGATCACAGGCAACCAGGCCGGCCAGCCCGTCCAACACTGCCCAGGGAAGGCCCTCGGTGGGTTCGTCGCGCCGCCCGTTCTCCACCACCGACATCAACGTGCGAAGATCATGTTCGGTGAGCGTTTCGTACATCGGGCGCTCCCTCCCAGCCACAAATACGCCTTAAAGCGAATATCGCGACCCGTTATCGAGGCGTGAGGCTTCCGCCCATGACTCGGATACTGACATTGGGCACCATCGCCCTCGCGCTCCTGACCGCCCTGCCCGCACCCATGGCTGCCGGAGAGGAGACCGGACCCCGTCGGTGGACGCCACAGCCGCCGATGCAGCACGCTCGTGCGGGGCTGGGCGTGGTCACGGTGAACGGACAGATCTTCGCCATGGGCGGTTTCGATGGCACCCCCCAGACCTTCGATGCCGTCGAAACCCGGGAACTGGCCGGCCGCGGCTCGTGGCAGCCCGCACCGCCGTTGCCGACCGCGCGGGCCAACCTGGCCACGGCCGTGCTGGGCGGCCGGGTGTACGCGGTGGGCGGCTTCAGCGCCGACGACGACATTCTGCCGGTCGTGGAGACGTTCGACACGAGATCTGGCAGCTGGACGACGGGCCTGCCGATTCCCCAACCCCGCGCCGCGGCCGGGGCAGCGGCACTGAACGGCCTGCTCTACGTCGCCGGCGGCATCGTCCCGGTAGACGGTGGCGAGTCCCGCAGCACCGCATCGGTGATCGCCTACAACCCGGCCAGGAACACCTGGCGACCGGTCGCCCCGATGCACACCGCTCGGTCGCGGTTCCGGCTGGTGGCGGCGGGCGGATTTCTCTACGCCGTGGGTGGCCGTACCGAAGGGCCCTCGCTGGCCACCGTGGAACGCTACGACCCCAGATCCGACACCTGGCGCGCGATCAACCCGATGCACGAGTCCCGGGTCCTGCCGTGCGTGGTCGAAACCCGGAACGGGAACCGGCCGGTCCTGGCCGCCGTCGGTGGGGCGATCTTCGACGACAGCGGCCTCGTGGACGTCAGGCGCACCACCGAGGTGCTCGACCTGACCACCGGCCGCTGGGCCCTGCTCGATGTCCTGCTGCCCGTGTCCCGGGTGTCCCTTGACTGCGCCGTACAACCGGACGGAACGATGCTCGCCGTCGGTGGCGCCACGCGCACCGGCGACGGGTTCGTGGAACTTCCCGACGTCGACGCGCTCACCCTCACGCCTCGCGATCTCCCCTGACGGCCCAGGCCCTGGCGGTGAGCGGGATGGACCCGTCAGGGCCGGCCGGCAGGCGGTCACGCAGCAGTTCGCGCAGGGCCTGGCGCCGCTCCTCGACCAGGGACATCGCATAGCCGGGCGCCGGGCCCTGGCCGCCGAGGAACGGCGTCCAGTAGTCGTCGAAATCGGCGAACACGGTGGGGATGTCGATGGGCCGCACCGTGACCGGGTCCAGGCCGGCATCAACCCACAGTTGGCGCAGCGCCTCCGGCCGGCACACCGGAAACCGAGGCCCCTCGTCCAGTTCGGCGGCCGCGGAGTCGAGTTCGGTTGCGGCGTCCCAGAAGTACCGCATCATCGCCATTCCGCCGGCGTAGTCCCAGACATAGGCGGCGGCCACCCCACCCGGCCTGGTGACCCGGGCGAGCTCGGCCGCGGCCCGGGCCGGCTCGGGCACGAAGTTGAGCGCCAGGCCGCTGACCACGACGTCGACGTGGTGATCGGGCAGTGGCAGCCACCGTGCGTCGCCGGCTCGGAAGCCCGCCCTGGCGTCGGTGATCCGGCCGGCCGCGGTGGCCAGGAACTGCTCGGACGGGTCCACGCCGATGATCTCGCTGGGGTCCGCGGCGGCCAGCACGGTCGCCGTCAGCGCCCCGGTGCCACAACCCACATCCAGCCACCGCCGGCCCGCGGGCACGTCGAGCCAGCGCACGAACTCCTCCGCCACGCGGCGACTCCACCTGCCCACGTAGGCCTCGTACGCGTCGCCGGCGGCCCACACTTCGTGTCCCATGCGGTGACGATATGCCGCAAGATGAGTTCATGAGCGAAACCGCCGAACGGATCGACTGGAGCAGCCGGCTGGCTCGGCGCACCGAAGGCCAGAACAGCGTGATCGGGGGGATTCTCGCGCTGGCGAACGCGTCCGGAGTGATCAACTTTACCGGCGGGTTCCCGGATCCGGAGGTGTTCCCCACCGACTCGCTGGCGCCGATCGTCGACCGGCTGCTGACCGGCGACGTCCAGGTCGCCCTGCAGTACGCGCCCAGTGAGGGGATCGCCAGCACCCGGGACACGTTCGGCGAGCTGCTCCGGCAGCGGGAGGGGCGCCGCCCCGGGCCCGGTGAGCTGATGGTGACCAGCGGCGGCATCGACGCCATCACCCTGCTGGCCAAGAGCCTGCTCGACCCGGCGGACGCGGTGGTCGTGGAGGAGCCCAGCTACCTCGGCGCGGTGTCGGGGTTCGGCGCGTTCGGCACCACCGTGCGGGGCGTGCCGATGGACGAGGACGGCCTGGACGTCGACGCCTTCGCCGCGATGCTGACCGCGGGCCCGCGGCCCAAGCTCCTCTACACGATCCCCGAGCACCAGAACCCCAGCGGCCGCACGCAATCCCTCGCCCGCCGGGAAGCGCTGGTCCGGTTGTGCCGGCAGCACGGCGTGCTGATCGTCGAGGACGTCGCCTACCGCGAGCTCAGCTTCGACGGGTCCCGCCTGCCCAGCCTGTGGGCGATGGACCCGGAGATCACCGTGCAGATCGGCACCTTCTCCAAGACGATCTTCCCCGGGGTCCGGCTCGGCTGGGCGGCGGGCCCGGCCGAGGTGATCGCCCAGATGGCCGTCGCCAAGCAGAACTCCGACCAGTGCGCCGGCGCGCTCGGGCAGCGCATGGTGGAGGAGTTCATCCGCGACGGTCTGTTCGACGCCCAGCTGGTCCGCGAGCGCGCCCTGTACCGCCGCCGCGGCGAGGCGACCGTGCGCTCGCTGCGCGCGCACATGCCGGCCGGCGTCACCTGGACCGAACCGACCGGCGGGTTCTTCACCTGGTTGCACGTGCCCGGGGTGGACACCACCGAACTGGCCCTGTCCGCGCGGGAACGCGACGTCGCGTTCGTCCCGGGCGCGAGCTTCTTCGCCGAGCGCGTGGAGCACGAATACCTGAGGCTGTCGTTCAGCCGCATCAGCGAACCCGACATCGACGAGGGCCTGCGCCGGCTGGCGCTCGCGATCCGCGGATGACCCCATTGGAGGAAGCAGTGACCGACAGCGAGACGCACTTCAGCACCGAGGCACGCGGGGTGCCGACCGGACCCGGCCGGTTCGTCACGGTCAACGACATCGACGCGGTCGAGTTCGTGCCCGGGCTCGAGTTCCGGCCCGTGCTCGGCGACAACGTGATGACGAACTTCGTGACGTACGCCCCGCACACGGAAGCGCCGGTGCACGTCCACGAGGAGGAGCAGGTCGTCATCGTGCTCGACGGCGAGCTCGAGTTCGTCATCGACGGGGAGACCAGGCTGATGCGGCCCGGTGACGTCGCGGTGATCCCGTCCTGGGTCCCACACGGCGCGCGGACCCTGGAGGTGGGCTGCACCCAGGTGGACGTGTTCACCCCACCGCGCAAGACGCTGCTGGATCACGCCCGCGCCCAGCGGGACTGACCGGCGTGTACGGGATCCGGGTGCGCGAGTTCGGCTCGGAGGACGTGCTGGAGTACGTGTCCCTGCCCGTGCCGGAGCCGGCCGCCGGGCAGGTGCGGGTGCGGATGCGGGCCGTCGGCGTCAACCCCGCGGACACCTACGTCCGAACCGGCACCTATGCGTTCTACAAACCGAACCTGCCGTACACCCCGGGCTTCGACGGCGCGGGCGAGGTGGACGCGGTGGGCCCCGGCGTGACCGGACTCGCGCCGGGTGACCGGGTCCTGGTCAGCGCCCTCGGCCCGGCGTCGACCGGCACCTACGCGGAGTTCGTGGTGGCCGACGCCGGCACCGTGCACCCGGTTCCGCCGTCCCTGTCCTACAGCCAGGGCGCGGCCGCGGGCGTTCCGTGCGTCACCGCGTGGCGCGCCCTGTTCCAGAAGGCCGATCTCCAACCCGGCGAAACCATGCTCATCCACGGCGCCAGCGGCGGCGTCGGCCTCCCCGCGGTCCAACTCGCCCACGACGCCGGAGCCATCGTCATCGGCACCGCCGGCTCCACGGCCGGCGCCGACCTCGTCCGCGCCGCCGGCGCCGACCACGTAGTCGACCACAACTCGCCCGACCACCTCGACGAGGTCCGCCACCTCACCGACGGCCAAGGTGTGTCGGTCATCGTCGAAATGCTGGCCAACGAGAATTTGGAAAGCGACCTGGGCGTGTTAGCCATGCGCGGCCGTATCGTCGTCGTCGGCAGCCGGGGAGAGCTCCCGTTCACGCCCCGTCTCACCATGCTCAAAGAAGCCACGATCCTGGGTACCGCGCTCTGGAACGCCACCCCGGCCGAAACCACCGCTGCTCTCGCCGCCGTCTCCAAGAAGCTGTCCGACGGCGTCATCGACCTCGTCGTCGGCACCGAGCTCCCGCTCCGTGACGCCGCCCAGGCCCACCGCCAGATCCTGCAGTCCCGCGCCCACGGCAAGTTGGTCCTTCTTCCCGACCCGAGTTAGACGAGCTCGGTGCGGAGCTCGTGGCTTTCGCCGGGGAGGCGGGCTTCGTAGTAGAGGCGGTGGCCGCCGGTGGGGTGGGCGAGGCCGGTGAGGACGGTGCCGTGCCAGGTCCACTGTAGACTATCGGTGCAGGTGGCGTAGCCGGTGGCCATCCGGTCCTCGGCTCCGGGGATGTCCAGGAGGTGGCAGCAAACCCAGGCATGCCAACGGTTTCCGTCGTAGCGGAGAACCGGGTCCGTGACGCCGGTGTGCTCGTCGCCGGTGAGTGCGGGGCGGACCTCGGCCGCGATCAGTCCGTCTACTGTGGACGATTCTAGGACGCAACGCGATCTACCTTGCGCGGTCAGGCTTTCAGGTCGACGCCGTGGATATCTCCGCGGCGGCCATCGGCTGGGCCACGGACCGTGCTCACGAGGCCGGTGTCGCGGTCGACTTCAAGTGCCGCGACGCGTTCACGATCACCGGGCGGTACGACCTGATCTACGACTCCGGCTGCCTGCACCACCTGCCGCCGCGCCGCCGGATCAGCTACCTCGCGCTGCTCGACCGCGCCCTCGTCCCGGGCGGGCACCTCGGCCTCACCTGCTTCGCGGCCGGCGCGATGGGCAGCGAGCTGCCCGACG
>NZ_DASYTH010000420.1:0-23091 GCF_036002505.1 Actinophytocola sp.
TGACGTGGTAGCTGCCGAGAAGGTGGAGGGACGGGCCGTTGTCGATGGCGGGGAGTTCTCTGTGGGTGGCGTGAGTGAAGAGGGGACGGGGGGTGGGGACATGCCAGGCGATGGTGGGGAGGAGGGGGAGGAGGGACTGCCAGCCGAAGGCGCCGAGGACGAGGATGGCGCGGAGGGTGGGGCGGAGGAGAGTGAGTTCGGATTCGAGCCAATGGCGGCAGGTGTCGCGTTCGAGGGGGGTGGGTTTGTTGGCGGGTGGGGCGCAGTGGACTGGGGCGGTGATGCGGACTCCGTGCAGTTGTAAGCCGTCGGAGCGGGAGACGGAGACTGGCTGGGAGGCCAGGCCTACGGCGTGGAGCACGGGATAGAGGAAGTCGCCGGAGCGGTCGCCGGTGAACATTCGGCCGGTGCGGTTGGCGCCGTGGGCGGCGGGGGCCAGGCCGACGATCAGGAGACGCGCGTCGGGCGGGCCGAAGCCGGGGACGGGGCGGGCCCAGTAGTCCTGGTCGCGGAAGGCGGCGCGTTTGACCTTGCCCACCTCCTCGCGCCAGGCGACGAGGCGGGGGCAGGCGCGGCAGGCGGTGACCTGCTGGTCCAGTTCGGCCAGGGTGGTGGGCACCCGCCGATTGTGGATGGCCGGGGTCGAAGGTCAACACGTAGGGTGCGAGCCATGACGGAGCCCGCGAGCGAGACGAGCGAGACCAGCGACAAGAACGGCACCGGGAGCAAGCCGGCCGAGCCGGTGGACGACCTGGTGACCACGGAGCACTCGCTCACCATCAAGCGTCGCAAGGTGAACTACACCGCCACCACCGGCCGGATCGTGCTGCGCAAGGAGGTGATCACGGACGGCAAGTTCGACGGGCACGTGCCGAAGGCCGAGGTGTTCGTGACCGCGTACACGGTGGACGGTGCGGACCCGGCGAAGCGGCCCGTCACGTTCGCGTTCAACGGCGGACCGGGGTCGTCGAGCGTGTGGCTGCACCTCGGACTGCTCGGGCCGCGGCGGGTGCTCTGCGGCGACGTCGGAAACCTGGTGCCGCCGCCGTACGGGCTGACCGACAACACCGAAACCCTGCTGGCGCACAGCGATCTGGTGTTCATCGACCCGGTGTCCACCGGCTACTCGCGGGCGGCCACCGGTGAGAAACCCGGCGACTACCACGGCTACCAGGGTGACATCGAGTCGGTCGGCGAGGTGATCCGGCTGTGGATGTCGCGCAACGGGCGCTGGATGTCGCCGAAGTTCCTGGCCGGTGAGTCGTACGGCACCACCCGCGCCGGCGGGCTGGCCCTGCATCTGCAGAACCGGTACGGGATGTTCCTCAACGGGTTGATCCTGATCTCCACCGCGATGGACTTCGGCGTGCTGGACTTCTCCGAGGGGAACGATCAGCCGTACGTCATGTTCCTGCCGACGTACGCGGCGATCGCGCACTACCACGGGCGGCACGGCGACCGGACGCTCGCCGACGTGCTGGCCGAGGCCGAGGAGTTCGCCGACCGCGACTACCCCGCGGTGCTGGCCAGGGGCAGCCGGCTGTCCACCGCGGAGCGTGCGGCGGCGGTGGCCAAGATCGCCGCGCTCACCGGGCTTTCCGAGGACTTCGTGGACCGGGTGAACCTGCGCGTCGAGCATGTGCGGTTCTACACCGAGCTGCTCCGTGACCGCCGCCTCGTGGTGGGCCGGCTGGACGGCCGGTTCAGCGGCTGGGACCAGGACTACGGCCGGGAGCGCTGGACCGACGACCCGTCGCACAGCGCGATCATGGGCTCCTACACCGCCGCGCTGAACCACTACCTGCACGCGGAGCTGAACTACACGAACGATCTGCCCTACGAGATCCTCAGCATGGGTGTGAACACCACCTGGTCGTACAAGGAGTTCGAGAACTCCCACGTGACCGTCACCGACAAGCTCGCCACCGCGATGCGCGCCAACCCGCACCTCAAGATCCACGTGGCGTCCGGCTACCACGACGGGGCCACCCCGTACTACGCCACCGACCATGTCATCGCCCGGCTCGCCATCCCGGACGAGCTGCGCGGCAACATCTCCACCGAGTACTACGAAGCCGGCCACATGATGTACGTCCACGAACCCAGCCGCCTCAAACAGTCCCAGGACATCGCCGACTTCATCACCGCCGCGTCGAACCGCTGATCCACCAGGAAATTCTGCGCCCGCGCTTCGTGACTCAGGCACCCTCACACGGGCTACGGTCCGCGCGATGAAGGTGGTGCTGGGGAACGCCGGCGCCTTGGTGACCGGCGTCATGACACATGATGGGGTGACTTCTTGGTCGGGAAAGCCGGCGCGCGATTGTTCTCGCGCGCGACAGTAACCTGCCTGGCGGTGCTTACCGCCATTTCCTCCGCCGCGGCGGACCCGGCCGCGGCACAACCATCGACGGAGCGGCCACAACTCGAGGTTTCGGCCGAATTCGACAAGCCGGTGTACCGCACCGGCGAGCAGATCTCGATCACGGTCCGAGTGCGGAACGTCGGCACCGAGCGGGCCGTTGGCTTGGGTGCCACCACCTTCATGACCTCCGTCCCGACGGACCTGCAGTTCGACCCGGCGCAGTGGGGCGCGCTCAACCGCTTCTTCGGCCAGCCCGGGGCGACGATCGAGCCGGGCGCGACCTTCGAGACCACGCTGACCGGACAACAGGGAAAGCTGGACGCCGATACCGTGACGCTGACCGGCTTCGTGTTCGACCAGTCCGGGTTCGGCGTGGCCTCGTTCGCCTTCACCGCACCGATCACGCTCGTCACGAGCCACGTGGCCGGAACGATCTTCGGTGACCGTAACGGCAATGGGGTGTTCGACAACGGCGAGGAGGCGCCCGGCGCCACGATGACGCTGAACTTCCGCTTCGTCTTCTCCGTGACGGCGACGACCGATGCCGGCGGCCGGTTCGACTTCGGTGAGATCCCGACGGCCGCGTACGGGCTGACCGGGACCGTGCCCGATTTTCTCTTCGGATTCGTGCCCTTGACCATCGACGCCGCCCACGACAACTCCAATCTGCTGTTCCGGGCGGTTCCGCCGCTGAACGGCGCTCTGCACGCGTCAATGAAGTTCACCAGGAACAAGTACCGGCCCGGCGACGTCGCCCACGTGCGGATCGCACTGCGCAACTCGGGATCGATCCCGCTCACCGGAATCGTCGCCAGCTGCAACCGCGCCGACGAGGGTCCCTCACTGAACGGTGTGGGACCTGGCTGGGGAGCGCTGGCCGCGAACATGGCCGGGGTGACCATTCCCCCGGGCCGGACCAGCGTGTTCGACGTGTCCGAGCCGTTACCAGCATCCGCGGTCGATTTCGGTTACGCCATCGTGGGGTGCGATTTCAACTACGCCGACGGTGTGCTGGACGAGACGGGCCCCGTTGCCGGCGACACCGTGCGTGTGCCCGGCGGGGCGGCCACCCTGAGCGCACGCGTCACCGTGCCCAGCGTCACGCCCGATCCGAGCCAGCCCATTGTCGGCTTGCCCGGTGTCGGCGTCACCCTGGTGCACGGCCACGGCCACGTCGTCGGCCGCACGACCACCGACGGCAACGGCCACTTCGAGTTCCCCGGTCTGGCGCCCGGACCCGACTACACGCTCCGGTTCGCCATGCCTGCCGAGTGGACACTGCCTGATCAGGAGATCTCGGTGATCGCGAACCGTGGCGAGATGGTCTTCGTCGCGAACCCGAGCCAGGCTGGCTGACCAAAGAAAATGGCCGCTGTCCGTCCACACGGGACGGACAGCGGCCACCTCGGTTTCCGTGACGACTAGCGGAGGAACTGGTTGCCGCGGGTCACGGCGGCCCAGGCGTCGACCGAGCCGTGGCCGTAGAAACCGTTGAACTGCAGCGTTCCCTCACAGGTCGCGTCGAACTCGGCGGGCCGGCCCTCTTGTGCGTAGGACAGGGTCGGCGGGACCGGGCACGGGATCTTGAAGGCGGTGCCCTCGAGCACGTCCCGCACCTTGGCCGGGTTCATGCCGGCGTCGCCGCCGTTGAACCTGCCGTACTGGCTGACGATCAGCGCGGCCACGCCGGTGGCGTGCGGGGAGGCCATCGAGGTGCCCTGCAGGAACTGGTAGTACCCGCAGGCGCCGTTCTTGCAGTCCTTCTGCACGCCGAGTGCCACGCCCTGCTCGGTGATGTTGCCGGCGTCGTCGATGTTGCCTTCGATCACGCCGATGTGCTGGGGGTACGCCGAAAGGATCAGGTTCTCGTTGGTGCGGAAGAACGGCGTGCCGAAGAAGTCACGGAAGAACCCGCCGGGGGCGGACACCGAGATCTGCGAGGCACCGTAGTTGGAGTAGTCGGCCTTCTTGCGCGACGGACCGTAGGAGCTGACCCCGATGACGTTCGGGCCCTCGGTCGGCATCGTGAGGCAGGTGGCCGGGTCGATGGTCCGGGCCGGGTCGTGCGCGGTGCCGTCCGGGTAGTCCGGGCTGGTGGCGTCCGGCAGCGGGTGGCCGAGGTCGGTGTGCTCGTTGCCGAGCGCGGCGACCATGGTGACGCCGTGCCGGTGCGCGTAGTTCAGCGCCCGGGTGACGGCCCGGATGACGAGGCGCTGCTCGGCCTGCTGCTCCGGCGAGTCGGCCGGGTTGTTCGTGCAGTTGTACAGCCACGGGTCGGTGAAGAACGACATGTTGACCACGTCGATCCCGGCGTCGCCGGCGTAGGTCAGCGCGTCCACGGTCGGCTGCAGGAAGAAGAACCCGGAGTCCTGGCCGGCGCGGATGTTCACCAACGTCACGTTCGGCGCGACACCCGAGATGCCCTGGCCGTTGACGGCCGCGCCAATGGTGCCGGCCACGTGCGTGCCGTGCGCGCCGTCGTCCCAGTCGGCCGGGTCGACGCAGCCGCGGAACTCACACGGCCCGTCGACTTCCTGACCGAGCTCGTCGAACGGGATGTCCTGGGTGAAGTTGCGCGAGTCGGCGAGGTCGAAGTTCGGCGCGATGTCCGGGTGGCTGCCGTCGATGCCGGTGTCGATGATGCCGACCTTGACGCGCCTGTCGCCGGCCTGCTTGGTGCGGGCCAGGTTCGAGCGGACCGAGGTCAGGCCCCAGAGCTGCGCGTCGAGCGGGTCCATGCCGGCCGTCGCGGCGGCCTTCGCCTTCGACTTCGCCGCGCCTTCCCGGTTCTCCTTCTCCACCACGCTCGGCCGCGGCGCCTGCCGGGCCTTCGGCACGTGCCCGATCGACCTGACCTTGGCGGCGTCCTGCACGGCACCGCTGCGGGCCAGCCGCGCGGTGAAGCCGTTCTCCGGCGCCCTGACCGTGAGCAGGCCGGCGGCCCGGTTGCTCTTCACCACGGTGCCACCGTTCGCGCGCACCGCCGCCGCGGCCGCGTCCACGCTGCCGCCCTCGGTGGTGAGCACGTTGTACTCGATGGTCTTACCGGACAGGTCCGGCTGGGCTTCGGCCCCCGGCACGACCGCTAACACCAACCCGGCGACCAGTGGGGTGGTCGCCAGGGCCAGTGCGGTCCTCCTTCGCTTCACGCGATATCTCCCTTTCCTCATACGCCCTAACTGTTGCCCCGACGTTAGGGCACGACCGACCGTTCCTCCGCGTAATGACACGCACTGGGGTGCCCGCCGCCGCGGGACACCAGCTCCGGCTCCTCGGCCGCGCAGATCTCCGCGGCCTTCCAGCAGCGGGTGCGGAACCGGCAGCCGGACGGCGGATTCACCGGGCTCGGCACGTCCCCCTCCAACCGGATGACCTGGCGCTCGCCGCGCAGCGTCGGGTCGGGCACCGGCACCGCGGACAGCAACGCCTGCGTGTACGGGTGCATGGGGTGCTCGTAGATCTGCTCCTCCGAGCCGATCTCGACGATCTTGCCGAGGTACATCACGGCGACCCGGTCGGACAGGTGCCGCACCACCGACAGGTCGTGCGCGATGAACACGTAGGACAGTCCGAACTCGTCCTGCAGCTCACCGAGCAGGTTCATCACCTGCGCCTGGATCGACACGTCCAACGCGGACACCGGCTCGTCACAGACGATCACCTTGGGGCGCAGCGCAAGCGCCCGGGCGATGCCGATGCGCTGCCGCTGCCCGCCGGAGAACTGGTGCGGATACCGGTTGATGTGCTCGGGGTTGAGGCCGACCACGTCGAGCAGCTCGCGCACCTTGTCCCGGCGCGAGCTCTTCGGCGCCACCTCGGGATGGATCTCGAACGGCTCCCCGACGATGTCCCCGACGGTCATCCGCGGGTTCAGCGAGGTGTACGGATCCTGCAGCACGATCTGGATGTTGCGGCGCAACCGGCGCAGCTCCGTCCCGCGCATCGTGAAGATGTTCCGGCCCTCGAACGTGGCCGTGCCGCTGGTCGGCGGTTCCAGCCGCATCAGCACCTGGGCCAAAGTGGACTTTCCGCAGCCCGACTCGCCCACCACACCGAGGGTTTCGCCGGGCCGCAGCTCGAACGACACCCCGTCGACCGCCCGCACCTGCCCCACGGTGTGCTTGAACAGCACACCCACCCGCACCGGGAAGTGCTTGACCAGATCCCGCACCTCGAGGATCGGCTCGCCCGCGAACTCAGCCATGGGACGCAACCACCCAGCCTTGTCCGCGGCCCTGCGCAAACTTCGGCGGGAGCGCGCCCGGTGGTCGCCCTGACTGCCGCGGCCTCATTTGGCAACCACCTCCTCGGCGAAGTGACAGGCGCTGGTCCGCCCGAGGCCCAGGCGGATGTCGCGGGGGACCTCGGACCGGCAGACATCCTGCGCCCTGCGGCAGCGCGGATGGAAGGGGCATCCGGAGGGAATGTTGAGCAAACTGGGCGGCAGGCCCTTGATCGTGTTCAGGGTCTGGCCGCGCTGGTCCAACCGGGGTAACGAGTCGAGCAGCGCCGCGGTGTACGGGTGCCCCGGCGACCGGTACAGCGACGGGGCGTCGGCCTGCTCGACGATCCGGCCGGCGTACATCACCGCGATCCGGTCGGCCACCTCGGCCACCACGCCGAGGTCGTGGGTGATCAGGATCAGGCCCATCCGGAGCTCCGCCTGGATCTCCGCGAGCAGGTCCATGATCTGCGCCTGCACGGTGACGTCCAGCGCGGTGGTCGGCTCGTCGGCGATGAGCATGTCCGGATCCAGCGCCAGCGACATGGCGATCATCGCGCGCTGCCGCATGCCGCCGGAGAACTCGTGCGGGTACTGGCGGACCCGCCGGACCGAGTTCGGGATGCGCACCAGGTCGAGCAGCTCGACCGCCCGCCTGCGGGCCTCCCGGCGGCTCATGCCCCGCCGGACCCGCAGCTGCTCCTCGATCTGGAACCCCACGGTGAACACCGGGTTCAGCGCGGACAGCGCGTCCTGGAAGATCATCGCGATGCCCTCGCCGCGGATGTCGCGCCGGCGCTCCTCCGACGCCTTGAGCAGGTCCTCGCCGCGGTAGCGCACCGAGCCGCCGGTGATCACCGCGGGCGGCGTGTCCAGGATGCCCATGATCGTCTGCGCGGTGACGCTCTTCCCGGAGCCGGACTCGCCGAGCACGGCCAGGGTCTCGCCGGCCTCGACGTGGTAGCTCACCCCGTTGAGCACCTTCGCCACGCCGTCCCGGGTGCGGAACTCCACGTAGAGGTCCTCGACCTCGAGCAGCGGCGCGTCCGGCACCTCCCCGGGCTCGATGGTGTTCGCCAAGGTCTTCCCCACGGTCATGTGCTACCTCAGCTTCGGGTCGAGGGCGTCGCGCACGGCGTCGCCCAGCATCACGAACGACAGCACGGTCACCACCAGGAACCCGGCCGGGAAGAACAGCAGGTGCGGTGCCACCCGGATGAAGTTCCGCGAGTCGGCGATCATCACGCCCCAGGACACCGCGGGGCTGCGCAGCCCGATGCCCAGGAACGACAGCGTCGCCTCCACGCCGATGAACGCGCCCAGCGCGATCGTCGCCCACACCAGCACCGGCGCCAGGCAGTTCGGCAGCAGGTGCCTGATGATCACCCGCCGGGTGCTGGCGCCGAGCGCGCGGGCCGCCTTCACGTAGTCCTGCTGCTTGGCCGAGATCGCCGCGGACCGCATGATCCGCATGGACACCGGCCAGGACAGCAACGAGATCGACAGCACCACGGCGCCGACGATGGCGAACGCGCCGTTCACCCCGGCCGAGCGGAACGAGGTGAGGATGATGATGGCGCCGAGCACGAACGGCAGCCCGTAGAAGATCTCCGCCAGCCGGGACAGCACGCTGTCCAGCCAGCCGCCGAGGTAGCCGGCCAGGATGCCCAGCGTGCCGCCGATCAGCACGGTCAGGCCCGCGGCCAGCACCCCGACCAGGATCGACCAGCGCGCGCCGTAGATCACCCGGGCGTAGATGTCGCGGCCCTGGATGTCGTAGCCGAACCAGGCGTGCGCGGACGGGGTCTCCCGGCTGTGGCTGAGGTCCTGGTGCGTCGGGTCCACCGAGGTGAACAGGCCCGGGAAGATCGCCATCACCAGGATGAACGCGATCAGCGCCATCGAGATGATGAACATCGGCCGGCGGCGCAGGTCGTACCACGCGTCGGTCCACAGGCTGCGTGGCTTGCCCGGCTTCCCGTCGGCCGGCGCCGCGGTGACGTAGTCGCCGACGTGCTCGGCGACGGCGGCGCTGGCGGCCGCGGAGGTCGGGTCAGTCATAGCGGATCCTTGGGTCGAGGACGGCGTAGAGCAGGTCGACGATCAGGTTGATGAGCAGGAAGATGATCACCAGCAGGACCACGATGCCGGTGACGATGAACCCCTGCTTCTGCAGGATCGACTGGTAGACCAGGCCGCCGATGCCCTTGATGTCGAAGATCCCCTCGGTGATGATCGCGCCGCCCATCAGGTTGCCGAGGTCGGTGCCGAGGAAGGTGACCACCGGGATCGCCGAGTTGCGCAGCAGGTGCACCACGACGATGCGCCGCTTCGGCAGGCCCTTGGCCAGCGCCGTGCGCATGTAGTCGGCCCGCCGGTGCTCGGCGACGGAGGTGCGGGTCAGCCGGGTGACGAAGGCCATGGACAGCGCGCCGAGCACGAACCCGGGCACCAGCAGCTCGTTCCAGCGGGCCTGGGCGGACACCGTCACCGGCAGGAAGCTCCACTCCCCCTTGAACAGCAACTGCTGGAGCAGGAAGCCGGTGACGAACACCGGCAGCGAGATCAGCAACAGGGTGGACACCAGCACCAGGTTGTCCAGGTAGCCCCGCCCGCGCAGGCCGGTGACCACGCCCGCGGTGACGCCGATGACGATCTGGATGGCGACCGCGACCAGGGCCAGCCGGATCGAGACCGGGAAGCGCAGCGAGATGAGCTGGCCGACCGACTGGCCGGAGAACGTCTCGCCGAAATCACCCTGAACCAGCGCGCCGAGATACTTCACGTACTGGACGACGATATTGTCGTTCAGGTTGTACTTGTCGGTCAGCCTCGCCATGAAGGCGTCCGGGCAGCGCCGTTCTCCGCACAGCCCGGCAAACGGGTCGCCGGGCAGCGCCCAGACGAGCACATAAATGAGAAACGTGGTTCCGATGAACACCGGAATCAGTTGGAGCAGCCGGCGAAGGACATATCGCCCCATGATGTTCTCCTTGACCGCCCTGGTGGTGGGTGGCCGAAGGTGGCCTTTGCACGCGAGGGCGCTGCAAAGGCCACCGTCAGCTCAACTGATGATCAGGCGATCTCGACATAGGAGAGGTCGAGCTCGCGCTTCGGGGTCATCCGGACGTTCTTGAGCTTGTCCGAGGCCCCCCACTGGGCCGGGGTGTTCCACAGCGGGATCTGCGGCATGTCCTGCGCGATCAGGGCCTCGGCCTCGTGGTAGAGCTTGTAGGCCTGCTCCTCGGTCGCCGCCTTGTCCGCCTCGGCCAGCTTCGCGTCCACCGCGGGGCTGGAGTACAGATTGTCGTTGGACGACGCGCCGGTCCGGTAGATCGGGTTCAGGAAGTTCTCCACCAGCGGGTAGTCGGCCAGCCAGCCGGCCCGGTAGATCTGGTTCATCTGGTGGGCGTTGATCTTCTTGCGGATCTCGCCGAACGCCTGCACCGGCACGAACTGGCAGTCCACGCCGAGGGTGTTCTTGATGCTGCCGCAGACCGCCTCGACCCACTCCTTGTGCCCGCCGTCGGCGTTGCTGGTGATCTCCACGGTGCCCTTCCAGCCGGACTTGGCGAACAGCTCCTTCGCCTTGCCCGGGTTGAACTTGCACAGGTCATCGCACGCGCCGTCGGTCCAGCCCGGCACCTTCGGCACGGCGTAGCCGTCCACCGGCTTGCGGTTGCCCTCGAAGATCTTCTGGGTGATCTCCTCCCGGTTGATGGCCATGGAGATGGCCTTGCGGAAGTCGGCGTTCTGGTACTTGGGGTCGTACAGCGGGAAGGCGATCACCTGGATGGACAGGATCTCCGAGCTGCCGGAGCGGCCGGCGAGGTCGGTCTTCCACACGTTGCCGGCCAGGCCCGACGGCGGGATCGTGTCGAGGAAGTCCAGCTGGTTGCCCTTCACTTGGGCGTAGGCCGCGTCGGCGCTCTCCGGGAACGTGAACGTGACCTTCTTGATCTTGGGCTTGTCCTCGCCGAGGTAGGCCTCGTTCCGCTCGATCTTGATCTCCTGCTTGGGCACCCGGGAGACGAACTTCCACGGCCCGTTGCCGACCGGGTTGGCCTCGAACGCCTTGGGGTCCTTGAAGAACGAGTCGGGCATCGGGAAGTAGGCGCTGTATCCCAGCTTCACCCGGAAGATCGGGTGCGGCTCGGTGAACTCGACCTTGATCGTGGAGTCGTCGACGGCCTGCAGGCCGGACATGGTCTTGGCCTTCGGCTCCGGCGCCTTCTGCGGCCCCTCACCGTCCGGGTCCTGCGTGTTGACGTCGGAGAATCCCTTGACCTGCGCGAAGAAGCTGGCGAGCTGCATACCGTTGGGGCTGTAAGCGGTGTAGTTCCAGGCGTCGACGTAGTTCTTCGCCTTGACGTCTGTGCCGTCGTGGAACTTCCAGCCCTTCTTCAGGGTGATGGTCATGGACTTGCCGTCCGGCGCGGTCTCGATCTTCTCCGCGTTGCTGTTCTTCGGCTCGCCGCTGGCCGGGTCGTAGTCGATGAGCCCGGTCCACAGGGCGCTGACCACCTTGCTGCCGCCGGTCTCGTTGGTGTTGCCCGGAACCAGCGGGTTCTCCGGTTCGGTACTGAACACGCTGATCTCGGTGCTGTCGTTCTTGGCCTGCTGTTCGGCTCCGCCGCCGCCCCCACCGCTGCCGCTGCCCGAGCTGCCACAACCCGAGATGACTAACGCAAGGGTGAGCGGCATGGCCGCGCCCAGCACCCACCGTGACCTACGCATTCGATCTCCTCCCAAGCTCGTTCGCCAACTCGCGCGCGCTCGGCCGTCATGGCCGCCGACCGGGCCCCACTGTTCCCGGAATGGGAGAAGCTAACTGCGGTCAAGATTCGAACTAACCTCCGACCACGTCACAAAGCAGTCACGATCGGCGGCAATTAACCCATTTGGCGGCTATCCCGCTCTTGAAAGTGGCTGACCGTGAAGGCGGTGACTACACAAGCGACAAAGCAATGCCGTCCAGAATGTCGTGCTCGCTGACCAGGAGCTCGGAAATTCCGGCGCGCGCCTGGAGTTGCTCGGCCAGCACGAGGGCGATCAGCGCCCCGCCGCCGATCACGTCGACCCGCCCGGGGTGGATGGCCCGGTTGGCCGCGCGCTCGGCATGGCTGGCGGCCAGCAGCCGGTCGGTGGTGCGCCGCAGCTCGTCCGGGGAGAGCCGGGACAGGTGGGTGCGCTCCGAGTCGTACTCCGGCAGGCCCTGCGCCACCGCGGACAGCGTGGTGATCGTGCCCGCCACCCCGACCCAGGTCTTCGCGTCCGCGGCCGGCACGGTGTCAATTCGCGGGTGCTGGGTCGAGTGACCGGCTCCCGTTGTCAGCCGCGCGCTGGCAGGCGGGTAGGCCGGCTCCTCGGGCGGACCTCCGGCCCGCCCTCGGGCGCCGGGACCCAGCACTTGGTCGAACGCCTCGGCCAGCACCCGCCCGGCCAGCTCACGGGCAGCATGGACCTCGTCCGCGGTGGGCGGATCCGACCGCAGGCAGCGCTCGGTGATCCGCACGCAGCCGATGTCCACCGACCGCGCGGCCTTGACCTCGGCCTGCGCGCCGTCCCAGGTGCCGACCACGAGCTCGGTCGACCCGCCGCCGATGTCCGACACCACGAACGGGCCGTCGGCCGGCTCGAGGTCGCCGACCGCGCCGGTGAACGAGAGCCGCGCCTCCTCGTCCCCGGTGATCACCTCGGCCTCGGTGCCGAGCACGCGCCGGGTCATGCTGAAGAAGTCGTCCCGGTTGCTCGCGTCCCGGGTGGCCGACGTGGCCACCATCCGCACCGCCTCGGATCCCTTACGCCGCACGGTGAGCGCATAATCGGCCAGCGCGTCCCTGGTCCGCATGAGCGCCGCGATCGACAACCGGCCGGTGGCGTCCACCCCCTCGCCGAGCCGCACGATCCGCATCTCCCGGTGCACGTCGCGCAGCACGAACGACCCGTCGTCGCGCCGGGTCACGTCCGCGACCAGCAGCCGGATGGAGTTCGTCCCGCAGTCGATCGCCGCAACCCTGCTCATGACCGCCGAGCCTAGTGCTCCGCGGTGAATGACTCATTCACCGCGCTGAACGCGGCGAATGCGTCATTCACCGCACTCGGCTACGGGCCGACCGGGCTCGTCGGCTCCGACGCCGCCAGCGAGCTCGAGGACGAGTCGGCGGGCGGGGCCGGGGTCGTGGTGATCTCCACCGCAGAGGACGACTGCTCGGCCTGGGTGGACGACTGCTCGGCCTGGCTCGAGCTGGTCGGGCCGCCGCTGCTGTCGCCGCCCGTGCCGGTGTTGGTGCTGGGCTGCGTGGTGGTCGACGGCTCGGTCGTGGTCGTCGTGCAGTTCGGGTCGGGCGGGGTCGGCGTCGTGGTGGTCGGGTCGGTGCCCGACGGTGTCGTGGTGGTCGGGTCGCAGGTGGGCGGCACCGTCGTGGTCGTCGAGCTCGAGGTGGTGGTGGTCGTCGTAGTCGTGGTGGTCGTCGTGGTCGTGCCGTCGGAGGACGGCGGATTCGAGGTGCCCGAGTTCGAGCCGCCGTCGCTGGCCGGCGGGAGGCTCGGCCCGATCGCGTTCTGCAGCGCGGGAACCGAGTCGCTCGGCAGCGGCGTGACGCCCTTGGCGTACGCGTCGGCCCAGATCAGCACGGTGCGCACGTAGCTGTCGGAGCGGTTGTACCGGAACACCGCGGTCGCCCGCTGCTGCGGGTTGGCCATGTCCAGGCCACCGGAGCAGAGGTACTTCGCCGCGGCCAGCGTCGCGTCGAACACGTTGTGCGGGTTGGACCGCCGGTCGCCGTTGCCGTCGGAGGCGTACTGGCGCCAGGTGGACGGGATGAACTGCATGACGCCGACCGCGCGGTCCCAACGGCTGTCGGCGTCGAAGAAGCCGCCGTCGGTGTCCGCGATGGCCGCGAAGCCGCCGCCGTTGAGCACCGGCCCGAGGATCGGGTCCACGGTGTCGCCGTTGGGGTTCACCCGGCCGCCGCGGGCGTGGTTGCTCTCGATCCGGCCGATGCTGGCCAGCAGCGACCAGTCCATGTGGCAGTTGGGCGCCAGCTTGGCCATCGTCGCCGCCGCGCGCTGGTAGGCCTGCAGGATCACGCCGGGGATGCCGAGCGGGCCGACCGGCAGGTCCAGGCCCTCCTGCTTGAGCGCGTCCGGGTTGCCGGCGTCGCGCAGCAGGTCCACGCCGATCTGATCGTTGTCGGAGACCTCGCCGTCGGCGCTCACGTCGTCCGGGTCGGTCAGCCCGACCAGCCCGCGACCGACGTCCTTCAGCGCCTCCGCATCCGGCGTGCCGAGCACCGCCGGCTCACCCGACGCGATGGCCGGCGCCAGCAGCACCACGGCGGCAGCTACCGCGACCTTGCGGCGTCTGCGGCGCATACGCTGGGTCGCTCGCGTGGCCCGTATGTCCCTTTTCGCCGCACCCACTGAAACCACCCTCGGTCGAGTCCCTCGTCCGGTAGACCACACTGCCTTATGAGTCGCCCTAGGTCACCATTTCACGAACCACGCTTACCAGAAAGGGCCGGTGGTCGGTCAAAGTTGCCCTTTCGTACGGCTCTCGTCGGCCGATTGGTCACCCGCACACGAACCTGCCGGCCATTCGTCACGAAGCAGGTCAAGGGCCTGGTCGCCGAACGGGTTGACCCCGCGGCCGGCCGCCAGCGCGTGCGCCACGTGCACATGCAAACACTTCACCCGGCCCGGCATGCCGCCCGCGCTGACGTCGGTGCCCAGCGGCTCGATCGCGTCCCGCTCGGCCAGGTAGGCCCGGTGCGCGGCGAGGTACGCCGCGGCCAGCTCGGGCTCGGCGGCCAGCCGCTCGGTCATCTCCCGCATCAGCCCGCTCGCCTCCAGCCGGCTGACCAGGGCCGTCAGCCGTGGGCAGGTCAGGTAGTAGAGCGTGGGAAACGGTGTGCCATCGGCAAGTCGCGGGTTCGTCTGGATCACCGCGGGATGCCCGCCGGGGCACCGGGCCGCGATCCCACGCAACGCCCGCGGCTCCCGCCCAAGCTGCGCGGCCACGACCGCCCGGTCCGTGTTTAACTGGCTCGCTCCGCTCGCGGGAGCGGGCGGTGACATTGGGCTCGCTCCGCTCGCGGGAGCGGGCCTTGACGCGGTGCCTTCCCTCCTGCGCTGCTCGGTCACTCGCTGACGCTCGCTCCCTGCGCTGCTCGTCAGTCCAGACACCGCCGGCCCGCTCGGACGGCTGCTACCTTCCGGCATCGGTGACCGCGTTCCACAGGGTTTCGTACCAGGACTGCTGCTGCGGGGACTGCTGGGCCGGGGCGCCGTTCGCGGCGTTGTCGTGGTCGCCGGGGAGCTCGACGATGTAGGGCGTCTCGCCGGGGCGGACGTAGCGCAGCCGGCGGCGGGCCTCGGCCTCCACCTGGGCCGGGTCGTTGAGCTGGGCCTTGCGCTGCTCGAGCTGCTCGACCTGGATGCGCAGCTCCGCCTGGCGCTGCTCCTGGATGTCCACCTCGGTGCGCTGACCGAGGTAGGTGCGCAGCGGCACGGCCACGCTCAGCGCCAGCGCGCACACCACGATGGCGAGCATGGCCGCCCGGCGGGTGGTGGACAGACCGAGCACCGCGGCCGGGTGCCGGCGCGGCTTGGGCACCGGGCGCTGCGGCCGGCGCGGGCGCGGGGCGTCCGAGGAGCTGGCTGGAGCGCGGCGGGAGCGCACGCTCTCCGGCCGGGCGTTCGGCGCGCCGGTGCCGCGCCTCGTCCGCCGGTTTCGGTCTCCCCGGTCCGCCTCGCGCCCGGCCATCGGGATCAGGCCTCCGGCGTGAACCGGGGGAAGGCGAGGTCGCCGGCGTAGCGGGCGGCGTCGCCGAGGGTCTCCTCGATCCGCAGCAGTTGGTTGTACTTGGCCGTCCGGTCGGTGCGGGCCGGGGCGCCGGACTTGATCTGGCCGACGCCGGTGGCCACCGCCAGGTCGGCGATCGTGGTGTCCTCGGTCTCGCCGGACCGGTGGCTCATCATGCTGCGGTACCCGTAGGAGGTGGCCAGCGCCACCGCGTCCAGCGTCTCGGAGAGCGTGCCGATCTGGTTCACCTTCACCAGCAAGGCGTTCGCCGCGCGCCGCTCGATGCCCTCCTCGAGCCGGTCCGGGTTGGTCACGAACAGGTCGTCGCCGACGATCTGGACCCGCTCGCCGATCTCGTCGGTGAGCCGCACCCAGCCGTCCCAGTCGTCCTCGGCCAGCGGGTCCTCGATCGACACCAGCGGGTAGGCGCCGATCAGCTCGGTGTAGTAGGCGATCAGCTGCTCGGCGCTGCGCTTGGTCTTCTCGAAGGTGTACGCGCCGTCCTCGTAGAACTCGGTGGCCGCGACGTCCATGGCCAGCGCCACGTCCCGGCCCACCGCGTAACCGGCCTTCTCGATGGCGACGAGGATCAGGTCGAGACCCTCACGGTTGCTGGGCAGGTTGGGCGCGAAACCGCCTTCGTCGCCGACGGTGGTGGACAGCCCGCGGCTCTTGAGCACCGACTTGAGCGAGTGGTAGACCTCGGCGCCCCAGCGCAGCGCCTCCCGGAACGACTCGGCGCCGATCGGGGCGATCATGAACTCCTGCACGTCGACCTCGGTGTCGGCGTGCGCGCCGCCGTTGAGGATGTTGAGCATGGGCACCGGCAGCACGTGCGCGTTCGGCCCGCCCAGGTAGCGGAACAGCTCCAGCCCGCTGGACTCGGCCGCCGCCTTCGCCACCGCGAGCGAGACGCCGAGGATGGCGTTGGCGCCGAGCCGCGACTTGTCCGGCGTGCCGTCCAGATCCACCAGCTTCTGGTCGACGATGCGCTGGTCGACGGCGTCCACCCCGGCCAGCTCGGGCCCGATCTCGTCGAGCACCGCGGTCACGGCCTTCTCCACGCCCTTGCCGCCGTACCGGTTCGGGTCCTGGTCCCGCAGCTCGACGGCCTCGTGCTCACCGGTCGACGCGCCCGAGGGCACCGCGGCCCTGGCCAGCGTGCCGTCGTCGAGCGCGACCTCGACCTCCACGGTGGGATTGCCCCGCGAGTCCAGGATCTCCCGCGCGCCGACCTGCTCGATGACCGCCACCTGCTGCTCCTCAAACGCCCCGCCCGGACACAAGTCAACGCCGAGCCTAACCGTGCCCTCCTGTCCCCCGTTGGAGGCACGCGCGGGCGAAAGTGAACAGAGCGTGATTGGTGTTGGAACAGGGGCCGCGCGGGTAGCGTTGAGCGGACCATGACCGAGGACGGGACAGGCACCTTCGAGGCGTTCCGCAGGGCCGAGTCGCTGGTCGCGCAACGCCGGCCGCTGGACGCCCTGGCGGCGCTCGCGCCCGTGCTCGACGCCGAACCCGACAAGCCGAGCGTGCACCTCCTCGCCGGCCGCGCGTACCTGGGCTCAGCTCAACTGCGCCGCGCCGAGGCGGCGTTCCAACGGGTGATCGAACTGGACCCGACCGACCACTACGCCCGCTTCGCCCTCGGCCGTACCCTCCAGCGCCTCGGCCGCTACCCCGAAGCCCAGACCCAGCTCCGCATCGCCGCGGCCATGCACCCGGTGCCCGAGTACCAGGAAGCCCTCGGCGAGATCAGCGCCCGCATCGCCGTCGACCGCGGCCGGTAAGCCCGCGAGTCCCCGGCTCCAGCACGCGAGTCCCCGCTTCCAGCACGCGAGTTCCCGGTTCGGAACAGGGAACTCACGCGCCTGAAACGGGGACTCGCGGGCCTGAAACGGGGACTCGCCGGATCGTCGACGTTCTGCGGGTCGGGCGGCGCCCCGTCGGAGCTGGCCCGGGTGGCCCAGCGCGCCCACGTCGACGGCAGGAACTGCATGGCGCCGACCGCGCGGTCCCAGGCGGTGTCGCCGTCCAGCCGGCCGCGGTCGGTGTCGCGGATCGCCCGCACGCCCGGCGAGCCGTCCAGCGCGATGCCGATCACCGGCGGGGAGAGCCGCCCGTCCGCGCCCACCGCGGAGCCACCGGTGCGCCCGTGCCGGGACTCGACGCGCCCGACGCCGGCGAGCGTCGCCCAGGTCAGCTTGCACGCCGGTGCGCGGCTCGCCATCGCGGTCTCCGCAGCGAGGTAGGCCCGCACCGTGCGCTCCGGGATGTCGGTCCGCTGCGCCAGCTTCTCGGCGGCCACCGTGCCGCCGGGGTAAGGGACCGCCGAGCCCGGTGCCACCTCGAGCGCCGGGTAGTCGAACCGGGGCTCGGCCCGCGACGACCGCGACGGGCCCGCCGAGCCGAGCGCCGCCACCACGATGACCACGACCACGACGAGAAACGCGCAGATCAGGACGATCGGCACGGCCAGCCGGCGGGCTCGGGAGTGGGGCACGCCACCAGGTTACGGGTGAAGTGGGAAGAGGGCGGGCTGGACAACGAGGAGAGCCTTACCTAAGTTTTGTAAGGTTAGGTATTCCAATATCGGAGGCGGACCGTGCTCCTCAGCAGCGCGCTGATCGGACTTCGGGAGGGCCTCGAGGCCGCCCTCGTGGTCAGCATCCTGGTCGCGTTCCTGGTCAAGACGGACAAGCGGGCGTCGCTGCGCTGGGTGTGGGCCGGGGTGGCCGCGGCGCTGGCCCTGTCCGTCGGGTTCGGCACCGTCATCACCTACACCAGCACCCAGATGTCCTTCGAGCAGCAGGAGATCTTCGGCGGCACGATGTCGCTGGTCGCCGTCGCGTTCGTCACCTGGATGATCTTCTGGATGCGGGCCACGGCCCGGACCATCGCCGCGGAGTTGCGCGGGAAGCTCTCCGAGGCGCTGCGCCTCGGCCCGGTCGCGGTGGTGCTGATGGCCTTCCTGGCGGTGGGCCGGGAGGGCCTGGAGACCACGGTTCTGTTCTACGCCAACGTGGAGGCCGCCGGGCAGGGCACCACGCAGCCGCTGACCGGCTTCCTGATCGGCATCGGGACCGCGGTCGTCCTCGGCTACCTGATCTACCGCGGCGCGATCACGTTCAATCTCGGGAAGTTCTTCAAGATCACCGGCGTGCTGCTGATCTTCGTGGCCGCCGGGATCCTCGGCTACGGGCTGCACGACCTGCAGGAGGGGCGGGTGCTGCCCGGCCTGCACACGCTGGCCTTCGACCTGTCCGGCCCGCTGCCCGAGGACTCCTGGGTGGGCGCACTGCTCAAGGGTTTCTTCAACTACTCCGCCCAGACCACGGTCCTGCAGGCCGTCGCCTGGGTGCTCTACGTCGGCCTGGTGCTGACCCTGTTCCTGATGCCCCGCAAGGCATCCACTCCGGCGCCCGCAGGGGAGGCGCCGGCCCGCCAACCCGTCACCGTCAAGGAGAACTAAGTGAGCTCGACCTTCCTCCGCGCGGCCGCCACGAGCCTCGCGGTGTTGACCCCGCTCGCCCTCGCCGCGTGTGGAGACACTGGCAACGGCAACCAGGCCGCGCCCGGGGGCGCGATCACCGTGGAGGCCAAGGACGACGCCTGCACCCTGGCCCGCACCTCCGCCGACGCCGGCACGCTCACCTTCGAGGTCACCAACAAGGGCAACCGGGTCACCGAGTTCTACCTGTACGCCCAGGGCGACCGGATCATGGGCGAGGTGGAGAACATCGCCCCGGGCGTGACCCGAAAGCTGATCACCGAGGTGGCCGAGGGCGGCAAGTACCAGGCTGCGTGCAAGCCCGGGATGCAGGGCAACGGGATCCGGACCGACTTCACCGTCAACGGCAACGCCCAGAAGCAGGTCGACGCCAACGCGAAGCTGGCCGAGGCCACGAAGAGCTACCAGCGCTACGTCAACTCGCAGGTGGACCCGTTGCTGGCCAAGACGACCGAGTTCGTGAACGCGGTCAAGGCGGGCAAGGTCGAGGACGCCAAGTCGCTGTTCCCGGTCGCGCGCACGTACTGGGAGCGGATCGAGCCGGTGGCGGAGAGCTTCGGCGACCTGGATCCGAAGATCGACGCCCGGGAGGCGGACCTCGAGGAAGGGCAGCAGTTCACCGGTTTCCACCGGCTGGAGAAGGACCTCTGGGTGACCGGGCTGCAGGCCGACGCGCCGGCGATCGCCGACGCGCTGCTGGCCGACGTGAACGAGATCGTGACCAAGGCCAAGACCGTGGAGCTGACCCCGGCGCAGCTCGCCAACGGCGCCAAGGAGCTGCTCGACGAGGTGGCCACCGGGAAGATCACCGGTGAGGAGGACACGTTCTCGCACACCGACCTGTGGGACTTCGCGGCCAACGTGGACGGGTCGAAGGCCGCGGTGGCGGCGCTGCGCCCGGTCGTGCAGGAGCGGGACGCCACCCTCGCGTCCACCGTCGACGAGAAGTTCAAGGCCGTGGAGGACCTGCTCGGCAAGCACCGCAAGGGTGACGGCTTCAAGCTCTACACCGACCTGACCCAGGACGAGATCAAGGCGCTGGCCGAGTCGATCGACGCGCTGGGCGAGCCGATCAGCAAGGTCGCCGAGGTGGTGACCAAGTGACTCAGTTGTCCCGGCGGCGGCTGTTCGGGGTGGCCGGTGCGGGGGCCGCCGTGGCGGGCGTCAGCGGCGCGGCGGGGGTGCTCGCGGGGCGGGCCAGCGCGCCCGTCGAGGTGGCCCGGACGGCGTCCGCCGCGAGCGCGGTGCCGTTCCACGGGGAGCACCAGGCCGGCATCGTGACGCCGGCCCAGGACCGGATGCACTTCGTGGCCTTCGACGTCACCACCCGGAAGCGGGACGAGCTCGTCACGCTGCTCAAGGACTGGACACGGGCGGCCGAGCGGATGACGGCGGGCCAGGAGGCGAAGGAGAACGGCGCGGTCGGCGGCTCCCCCGAGGCGCCGCCGGCGGACACCGGCGAGGCCCTCGACCTGCCGGCCTCGGCGCTCACCCTGACGATCGGGTTCGGTCCGGCGCTGTTCGACGACCGGTTCGGGGTGTCCGGCCGGCGTCCCGAGGCGCTCATCGACCTGCCCGCCTTCCCGCACGACGACCTGGATCCGCGGCGCTCCGGCGGGGACATCTGCGTGCAGGCGTGTGCGAACGACCCGCAGGTGGCCGTGCACGCGATCCGCAACCTGGCCCGGATCGGCTTCGGCAAGGTCGCGGTGCGCTGGTCGCAGCTCGGGTTCGGCCGCACCTCGTCGACCTCGACGGCGCAGGCCACACCGCGGAACCTGTTCGGCTTCAAGGACGGCACGAACAACCCGAAGGCCGAGGAGGCCGACGTGCTGCGCGAACACGTCTGGGTCTCCCGGTCGGACGGTCCGGACTGGATGGTCGGCGGGAGCTACCTGGTGGCCCGCCGGATCCGGATGCACATCGAGATCTGGGACCGCACCTCGCTGGCCGAGCAGGAGTCGATCATCGGCCGGCACAAGGGCAGCGGCGCGGCGCTCGGCCAGCTCGCCGAGTTCGACCAGGTCGACCTGCACGTGCGTGGCGTCGGCGGCGAGCCGATCGTGCCGGACGACGCGCACATCCGGCTGGTCTCCGCGGAGGCCCTCGGCGGCGCGAAGATCCTGCGCCGCGGCTACAACTTCACCGACGGCTCGGACGGCCTCGGCCATCTCGACGCCGGGCTGTTCTTCATCTGTTTCAACCGGGACTCCCGGAAACAGTTCGTGCCCATGCAGCAGGCGATGGCGTCTCTCGACCGGATGATGGAGTACGTCGAGCACACCGGTTCGGGACTTTTTGCCTGCCCACCGGGTGTCCATGAGGGCGGTTTCTGGGGCGAGACCGTGTTCAACTGATCACTCGCTGGCGAAGCGCCAGCCTTAACCAGCAACTTAATTCCGGCCCAGTCGTTGATCCCGCCGGTTACGTGTGAACACGGCAGGGAGTCAGCGGAGGCACTGTGGCACGGCGATTCAGCCTGCGCGCGTACGGCAACCAGTTCGTTCGGCTGCGGGGCTCCGAGGGTGAGTTGGTGGTGCCGCCGGAGAGCGGGCCGGAGCCCTGGGAGATCTTCACCAGGACCGAGCTCGGCGACAACCGGATCACCCTGGAGCCGGCGAGCAGCACCGCCGGGAACCGCCGGTACGTGTCCGCAGAGGGCGGCGGGGGTGGCCTGCTGCTGGCCCGGCGCGCGCCCGCGGGTGACTGGGAGACGTTCGTCGTGGTGCCCGCGGGCGGGTCGAAGGTGCACCTGCGCGCGCACGACGGCAGCTACCTGTGTGCCGTGGGGCGGGGCGGGGACCTGCTGCTGGCCAACCGGCCGGTGGCCGGCGAGTGGGAGACCTTCGACCTGGTCGAGCTCGGTGGCGGGCGGGTGGCGTTCCGCGCGGCCGGCGGGCAGTACGTGCGGGCCGAGCTCGGCGGGGGCGGCCGGGTGGTGGTCAACCGGGACAACCGGGACCAGGAAGTCGTGCTGCTGGACGACGGCGTGCCGTTCGTGTCGCTGCGGGCCACCAACGGGCAGTACTGGTGCGCGCAGGGCGGCGGTTACGGCGGGCAGCCGGTGGTGGCCAACCGCGGGTCGGTGGGCGGCGACTGGGAGCGGTTCGGCCTGACCACCAACGCCGACGGCACGATCGCCCTGCAGGCCAAGGAGGGCCGCAAGTACGTGCAGGCGGAGAACGGCGGCGGCAAGCGGGTGCTGGTCAACGGCGACGCGATCGGCATCTGGGAGAAGTTCGTCCGGACCCCGTGGTACGACCGGCCGCGGCCGCGGAAGCTCCTCGTCTACTACGGCTACCCCAGCATGGTCAACGGCGCGGGCGGGAACCTGGTCGAGGCGGGCCGGACCTTCTCCTACTACGAGTACGTGGTGCTGGGCGGTGGCCTGGAGGAACCCACGCACGACGACCACACGCGGACCAGGGAGATCATCGCCAACGTCCGGTGGAACACCGCGGGCGTGACGAGGATGTTCGGCTACCTCCCGCTCGGAGCGTCCGATGTGGACCGTCGTGCCGGGCTCTGGAAGGACCTCGGCGTGGACGGAATCCTCGTCGACGAGTTCGGTTTCGACTTCCAGACCGGCAGCGACGCGGCGAAACGCAACCGTCAGAACGACGTGGTGGACCGGATCCACGCGCAGGGCCTCACCGTGATCGCGAACGCCTGGCGCCCGGCGGACGTCTTCGACCCGACCCCCGGTCCGGTCCACCTGGACGCCACCGACTTCTACTTCCTGGAAAGCCACGCGATCAAGGACGGCGACTACCAGGACCCGGCCGAATGGCGCACCCGCGCCGAGCAGCTCCGCGAATACCAGGCCCGGCACGACTTCCGCGTGCTCTCGGTGACCACCGCCGGCACTTCCCCCTTCGACGCCGCCAAGTTCAGCTATGCCTGGTACGCCGCCATGCTCTACGGCCACGAAGCCTTCGGCTGGGGCGAGCGCGCGTTCAGCGCCGGCGGCGAGGACGCGAACCGCGCGCCGTTCCACGAACGTCCCAGCGTCACCCCGACCTACTTCACCAACGGCGTCGTCATCAGCGGCACCGCGCACGAGCGCCGCACCGACGCCGGCAAGATCTACTTCGATCCGGAGGCACATCAGGCCGGAATTCGGTGAGCCGGAGTGCGATGAAGGGGGCCTTCCTCACGCCCGGCGAGAGAAAGGCCCCCTTCATCGC
>NZ_DASYTH010000421.1:0-23809 GCF_036002505.1 Actinophytocola sp.
TACGAGGCCGGCTCACGGCGAGGAAGCTGCCCATGGTGGCGATGCGCCGGTCGCCGGACCAGATTTCGCCGCGGCCGTGGGCGGCGTCCTTGCCGATGTGGCCGACGATGGCTTCGAGGCGGAGGACGTCGCCGGGGTAGACCCGGGACTCGATGCGGACATTGCGCAGGCTGGTGAGCATGAGCAGATGGTCGGGGTCGGGCGAGGTCGGGCTCAGCAGCCAGAGCAGGCCGGCCGCCTGGGCGAGAGACTCGACGAGCAGGGGAACCGGATAGGCGTAGGCCGACGGGGGGACGCCGTCGGGGAGGTCGCGGTAACAGGGCTCGGTCGCGGTGATCGCCTTCGTGGCGTGGAGCCGCTCGCCGGGCACGACGTGGTCGACCCGGTCGAGCAGCAGCATGGGAAAGCGGTGCGGCAGCAGGGCGCGGATCGCGCCGTGGTCAAGCCGCATCGGCCACCTCGGCAACCTCGCTGCGGTAGAACAGAACCCGCAGCTTCGCCGCGATGCCGACGTGCTCGATGGCGGCGGTCGCGGTCACCTCGAACGCCTGCTGGGTGACGGGTTCCACGGTAGCGTCGATGAGCATCGTGTCACCCGACACCAGAGGTAACAGGAACCGGGCGGAACCGACGTGTTCGACCTCGCAGCTCACGCCGAGACCGTCCGACACCGCCTGCCGCAGGCTCTCCAGGACGAACACGCCCGGATAGATCGTGGCGTGCGGGAAATGGCCCTCCATATAGGGATCCGTCACGGAGATCGCCTTGCTGGCCCGGATCCGCCAGCCGTACTCGAGACGGTCCACCGTGACCTCGTCGACCGCCCGCAGCGGGGCCGCTATCGGCGTGACGTTGGATACCTTCGTCATCGCTCCTCCTCTCATCTCAGTACTTCCGGCTCGAGTGGCCGGGGATCGCCGTCGCCCCAGCAGATTCCCTGCAGGTGCGTGGTGCGCAGGCCGGCGTAGTTGAGCTCGCCGAACGGACCGCCGGTCAGGCCGGTGCCGCCGTGCGTGGCCAGGTACGAGGTGAAGCCGATGTGCGAGTCGTTGATCTTCAGCAGGCCGCCGTTGACCACGGCGGCGGCCATCGTGCCGGCCACCTCGTCCGAGCATGTCCACACGGAGTTCCTGAGCCCGTATGGGTTCGCGTTGAGGAGCCCGACGATCCGCTCGAGCAGCACGGCGTTCTCGGCGGGCGCCGGCACGACGACCGGCAGGAGCGGGAAGAACGTCTCCTCCCGCACGCACGAGAGCCGGCGCGCATCGGTCAGCCCGTCGACCCGGACCACGGTCGGTTCCAGGAACGCCCCGTCGATCGCCGGGTTGCCCTCGACGTCGAGCCGCCGCCCGCCGCACAGCACCGGGCACCCCGCCTCCGTCGCCTCGGCGAGGAAGTCGAAGTAGCGGTCGGCCTTCAGCACCGGTGAGAGCACGGTGTCCGGGTCCTCGGGGTATCCGGGGCGCAAAGCCTTCACCCGCGGCACGAACAGCCGCAGGAAGTCGTCCACAATGGATGGATGGACGACGGCGTACTTGGGCACCATGCAGATCTGGCCGGAGCCGTAGTACGCCTCGGTCAACGCGCGGGCCGCCGCCTCGAGGTCCGCGTCGTGCCATACGACGAAGCCGTCGTTGCCGGCCAGCTCGAGGATCGGCTTCTTGCCCCGGGCAACCGCCTCGCGGCCGAGTTTGAGGCCCGCGGTGCTGTCGCCGAAGAACAGGATGTCGTCCACGTCGGGGCTGTCCAGCCAGGTCCGGACGATCCGGGGGGACGAGCCGCAGATGATGTTCAGCGTGCCGGGCGGCGCACCGTGCTTGTCCAGGATGGGCGCGGCGACGTCCCGGTACAGGTACAGCACGCTCAGCGGGCTGCTGCGCGGTGCCTTCACCACGAGCGTGTTGCCGGCCAGCAGGGCGAACATGCCCATGACCGAGTTCGATCCGGCCGCGTTCTGCGGCGGGTTCACGCACACCACGCCATCCGGCCGGCGGACCAGCTCGAGCAGCCGGCCGGCGGAGAAGAACTCCTGGTGCAGCTGGCTGACGTACCAGTCGATGGTGTCCGGGTCGGTGGCCCGGAGCACGCCGCTGAGCTCCCACTGCGCGAGCCGGCGCGGGTGCCCCTCCGCCACCAGGATCTGGATGACCTCCTCGACCCGCTCCAGCAGGGCGTAGTGGAAGTCCAGCAGGATCTGGCGGCGGGTCTCCAGCGGCAGCTCCCGGTAGCCGCGGGCGGCGGCCCGGGCCGCGGCGATCGCCCGCAGGTTGTGGCTGTCGTCGCCGATCGCGACCCGACCGGCCACATCGGACGTCGGCACCGCGCCCCGGTCGAGGTCCAGCGCGCGCTTCAGGTCGAACGCGGCCCGGCTGTCACGCAGGAACGCCGACGCCGCCACCGTGTGGATCCACTTGCCGGTCTCGACGTCCTGGCCGTCGAGGTAGAGCGGGTAGGTTCGCATCACGCCGCCACCTCCGCGGTGAACGTCTCGGGCTCGACGTCGCGCAGCTCGCCGGCGTTGTGCCGGGCGTAGGCCTCGAGGTCGAGCAGTCCGTGCCCGCTGTAGCAGAACACGATCGTCGCCTTGCGCCCGCTCGCCCGGCACTGCGCGGCCAGGTCGATCACGGCCCGGATCGGGTGGCATGTCTCCGGCGCGGGCAGGTAGCCCTGAATCCGGGCGAACGTGCTGCCGGCGTCGAACACCTGTGTCTGCGGGTAGGCGACCGCGTCGAGCAGCCCCTCGTGCCGGAGCAGCCCGATCAGCGGCGCGCAGCCGTGGTAGCGCAGGCCGCCGGCGTGGATCGGCGGCGGCACGAACTCGTGCCCGAGCGTGTAGGTGTGGACGCTGGGGCCCTCGCCGGACGCGTCGGCGAAGTCCAGCCGGTACTCGCCCTTGGTCAGCGTCGGGCAGGCTTCCGGCTCGACCGCGAGGAACGTGATGTCCGCGCCGTCGAGCTTGTCCTCCACGAAGGGCAGCACCATGCCGCCCATGTTCGAGCCGCACCCGACCGACGAGACGAGGTAGTCGGGCGCCCGGTCGATGATCGCCAGCTGCTCCCGCAGCTCGAGGCCCATGACGGTCTGGTGCAGCAGGCAGTGGTTGGAGAACGCGCCGACGGCCAGGCGGGCCCCGTCGTCGCCGTGCACGCACTCGATCGACTCGGAGACCGCGGTGGCCTCGCTGCCGGGATGGTCGGGGTACTCGGCGAGCAGTGCCCGGCCGAACGCGGTGTGCACGCCCGGACTCGGCCGCACGGTGGCGCCGTAGGTCTCCATCAGGTGCCGGCGGTAAGGCTTCTGATGGTAGCTCGCCCGTACCATGTGGACGGTCAGGTCCAGGCCCATGAGCCGGCAGGCCAGCGCGAGGGCCGAGCCCCACTGGCCCGCGCCGGTGTCGGTGACCAGCCGGCGGTGACCGCCCCGCTTGGCGAAGTAGGCCTGGGCGAACGCGGAGTTGAGCTTGTGGCTGCCGGTCGGCGAGGTGGCCTCGTACTTGAAGTAGATCTCGGCCGGGGTGCCGAGCTGCCGCTCCAGGCCGATCGCCCGGATCAGCGGGGTCGGGCGCCACATCGCGTAGGCGGCCCGGACCGGCTCGGGGATGGCGATCCACCGTTCCATCGAGGACTCCTGGGCGACCATCGCCGGGGTGAACAGCCGCTCCATGTACCGCTGGGTCACCGGCTGGCCGGTGCGGTTGTCGAGGTACTTCTCCGGCATCCTCGGCAGGTCGGGAATGACGTTGTACCAGCGGTCCGGGATGCGCTCGACCGGCAGGTCGATCCGCTCCAGGGCCTTCCCCGGCACCATCAGTCATCCCCGGCGGCGACCGTGGTGGCCAGGTCGAAGGCGCGCGAGCCGTTGTCGGCGATGGACCCGGTCTGCCGGCGCTCGGCCAGCATCTGCTCCATCTCGGCCGCGATCCGCTCGTCGGCGTCGGAGAACTCGTCCAGATCGAGGTCCTGGAACTCGAGCACGCCGATGTCGGCGAAGGCCTTCTGCACCTTCGGGCCGAGCAGGCCGATGTCCTTCACGCACGGCACCACCCGGCTGAACAGCGCCCGCCGGAAGTGCCCCATCATCTGCTGCTTGTCCACATAGGACACACATTCGTCCGCGTCGAAGCCGAGGGTCTCCCAGACCTCCCGCAGCAGGAACCGGTCCCGCAGCAGATAGCTGGCCTCGATCACGAACTCCTCGCGCTCGGCCCGCTCGGCGTCGCTCAGCTCGGCGTAGGCGTCCTTGAGAGCCAGGCGGCCGAACGCCACGTGCCGGGCCTCGTCCTGCATCACGTAGGCGTTGATGGACTTGCTCAGCGGGTCCTCGGTGAAGTCCCGGATCATCGAGAACGCGGCCAGCGCCACGCCCTCGATCATCACCTGCATGCCGAGGTAGATGAAGTCCCAGCGGGAGTCGCTGATCGTGTGGTCGAGCAGCGTCCTCAGGTGCGGGTTGATCGGGTAGGCCAGGCCGAGCTTGTCGTTGATGAACCGGGCATAGGTCTCGACGTGGCGGGCCTCGTCCATGGTCTGGGTGGCGGCGTAGAACTTGCTGTCCACGTCCGGCACCGTCTCGACAATCTTCGCCGCGCAGATCAGCGCGCCCTGCTCACCGTGCAGGAACTGGGAGTTCGTCCACGACGTGGCGTGCAGCCGCACCAGGTCCTTGTCGGCCCGGGACAGCCGGTCCCACAGCGGCGAGCCGAAGATCGGCACGTACTCGTCCGGGCTGAGGTCGGTGTCGGTCACGTCGACCCCGAGCGACCAGTCGATCCGGTCTGCGGCGTTCCACTGCCGGTCCTTACCCTTCTCGTACAGGCTCAGCAGCCGGTCGCGCCCCTCGTCGTATTCCCAGTTGAAGGAAATCGTGGACCGGCGGTCCGGCAGCTCCCATTTGGTCTGGTCCACCGGCACGGTATAGCGGTGCGTGCTCATGACCCCTCCTCGGTTCCGTAGTCGTGCGTCCGGAAGAACGACTTGTCGATGAGCGACCGGAGCACGAGTGGCAGCCGGCCGGACATGATCAGCTTCTGGTTCTTGACGAAGACGGTCCGCCCGCCGAAGTCGGGCATCGCGACCACGGACCGCCGGGCCTTGTCGAAGTCGAACGGCTTCGGATCCACCCCCTCCAGGCTCCGGAGCACGTTGTCCGCGACCGTTTTAGCCTGACTCCGTGCCATGATCATCGACTTGGGCAGCGTGCGCCCTTCCGGCACCGCGGCCGCGTCTCCGACCGCGAACAGCGTGGGGTGAAGGGGACTGCGCAGGTTCCGGTCGACCCGGACGAAGCCGCGGTCGTCGAGGGCCTCGGGCGGTAATCCCAGGTCGTGTCCTCGGAGCGGCCCGACCACGGCGGTGAGGTCCGAGCCCAGGATCTGCCCGCCGGCCAACCGGATGCCGTCCGGCCCGATCTTCAGCACGGTCGCGCCGGTCACGAACTCGTGGCCACGGCTGGTGAAGTGGTCGGCCACCCGGGACAGCGCGCGCGGCCCGAGCACGGCCGCCAGCCGCCCCTCCGCGTCGACGACGCGCACCCCGATCGCGCGGCGGCCGGCCTCGCGTTCCAGCGCACGCACCAGCCATCCGGCGTACTCGAGACCGGGGCCCGGCCGCTCCCCCGCGATGACGACCGTGACCTGACCCTTCTCGAGCCGGCGGAACGCCTCGGTGAACCGGGTGGCTTCGGCGGTGTCGCACGGGAAGAACGCGTGGTCCGCCGAACCCGGGAACAGGCCGGGGTCCGAGTGCGCCCCGGTCGCCACGACGGCGTGGGTGAAGGAGACGTGCTCGCCCGAGGCGAGCCGGGTCGTCCCCTGTGGGTCGAGCGTGGTGACACTGTCCACGAGCAACGTGATGCCGAAGCGGGACAGGCCGGCGAGCGGCACGCGGAGGTCCGCGGGCTGGCGTTCCCCGGCCGGCAGGTAGATCAGCCACGGCCGGTACGTCAGGTGGGCGGACGGGTTGACCAGCGTGACGGGCGTGTCTGGCCGCCGGCGTCTCACCGCGACGGCCACGTCCAACCCGCCGAATCCGCCGCCCACGACCAGCACGTGCGCAGAGCTCATCTCGACTCCCCTCCGTCCATCCAGGACCGAAGAACGCTGGACACCGCGCGGTGCCCGGAGGTCCGCTCGCCTACCCGGGTCGCGTACCGGGCGGGTACCAGGTCGGCGACGGCGTCCAGGAGCGCGTCGCAGAACGCGTCCACGGTCGCCCGGTCGTGCAGGTCGGCGCTGTAACTGACGCCGACGACGAGCTCGCCGTCGACGACCGCGGACAACAGCTCGAGCATGTGGCCGCGGGTCCCGCCGTGGCTGTGCTGCGGCCCCGGGTTCTCGGCGGCGAGCCGGAAAACCTCGTCGCGGAACATGCCGTCCATCCGCCCGAGATAGTTGAAGCAGACCGGCGCGGCGGCGGCCGGCACGAGATCTCCGGACACCCGGGTCAGCAGCCCGTACCCGATGCCACCCGCGGGCACCCCGGCCCGCCGCGCGGCGACGACCGCCAGCGTCCCCGCCGGATCGTCGCATTCGGACAGATCGATGGCCAGGGGGTACCGGACCGAGAGGCGGCCAACCGTGCGGGACAGATCGACGTCCGCGGACAGTGGTTCGCGCCCATGGCCTTCGACGTCGACGAGAACCGAGTGCCCGCCGGCCCAGCCGGCCACGGTGGACGCGAGCGCGGTCAGCAGCACGTCGGCGACGCTCGTCTCGGTGTCCGCGGCGAACGCGAGCAGGCCCGCCGTCCGGTCCGGGTCGAGCGCGGTCACCACGGTGCGGACGCTCTCCAGCGAGTTCACGCCGTCGCGATCGGTGGGGATGGGCGCGCCGGACGCCTGCCGCCGCCAGTGGTCCAGCTCGGACCGCACCGCCGGCGAGTGGGCGTGCCGCTCCAGCTCGGCCAGCCAGGCGGACAGGGGCGTGGTCACCGGAGGCAGGAAAACCGGGCTGCCGGCGGCGAGCTGTCCGTAGGCCGACATCAGGTCGTCGAAGAAGATTCGGGTGGAGTAGTTGTCCCACACCAGCCAGTGGCCCAGAACCAGCAGCCGGTGCCGTGCCTCGAAACCGCCGTCGAAGTAGACGATCCGCAGCAGCGGCGGGCGGTCCAGGTCGAAGCGGCGCTGCCGGTCCGCCGCGATGTCCTCGATCGCGGCGCGCACACCGTCGGGTGGCAGGCCGGTCAGCCTGACCACCTCGACCGGCACGGACTCCGCGACGTCGCGCCCCGCGATCCAGGCCTGCCATTCCCCGTCCCGGTGGACGAAGCCGGTGCGCAGCCCGGCATGGTGGCCGACCACCACGGCCGCGGCGCGGCGGAGCACGCCGGCGTCGAGCGGAGTGCCGAGCTCGAACAGGAACGCGTAGTTCCAGTGGCTCGGATCCTCGATGTCCTGGGCGAAGAAGGTGCGCTGCATCAGGCTCAGCGGAACCGGCCCGCCGTCGTCCGCCGGAGCGTCCTGGCCGCCGGCCTCGACCGCGGCGCCGGCGAGCTCGCGGATGGTCGGGTGGGTGAAGAAGTCCTGCGGGGTGACCCGCCAGCCCGACGCGCTCGCCCGGGCGATCACCTGCAGCCCGAGCATGGAGTCACCGCCCAGCTCGGCGAAGCGCTCGGTCACGCCGATCACGTCAAGGCCGAGGACGTCCCGCCAGATGTCCAGGAACAGCTTCTCCACCGGCGACCCGGGCGGCACGATCTCCCGCTCGGCGTCGCCGGCGGTCAGCGGCGCCAGCGCGGACCGGTCGACCTTTCCATTGCCGGTCAACGGAAGCTCGTCGATCACCGCGAACCGGGCCGGGATCATGTAGTCGGGCAGCCGCTCGGCCAGGAACCCGGCAACCTCGCCTTCGTCCACATCGGACTCGTCGGTGCCGAGCAGGAGGTACGCGTGCAGCTGGCTGCCCTGGATGGTGACCACGGCGGTGCGGACATGCGGATGACCGGCCAGGGTGGCCTCGATCTCACCCAGCTCGACGCGGTAACCGTTGATCTTGACCTGGGTGTCGGTGCGGCCCAGGAACTCGATCGTCCCGTCCGGCAGGTACCGGCCGAGATCACCCGTGCGGTACAGCCGCTCCCCGGTCTCGGGGTGCGTGATGAAGCTGGCCGCCGTGCGCTCCGGGTCCGCCCAGTAGCCTTGCGCCACCCCGGTTCCACCGATGTACAGCTCGCCGACCGCCCACGCCGGCCGCGGCCGGAGCCGGTGGTCCAGCACGTGGCAGGTCTGGTTGGTCAGCGGGCACCCGTACGGGATACTCACCCAATCCGGGTCGACCGCACCGATCGGGTGGGCGACCGACCAGATCGAGGCCTCCGTCGCACCGCCCAGGCTGACGATCTCGACCGGATCGGCCAGGGCCCGCAACCGGTCCGGCAGCGGCACCGGAATCCAGTCACCGGACAGCAGCGCCAGCCGAAGATGCTCCGCCCATGGCGGGCGGCGGCCACCGGCATGGTCGACGAGCAGCCGCAGCAATGCCGGCACGGTGTTCCACACGCTGACCCGGTACCGGACCATCAGCTCCGCCCAGTGCCCCGGATCCCGGGCCCGGTCCGGGTCGGGCAGCACGATCGTGCCGCCGGCGGCCAGGATCCCGAACACGTCGTAGACCGACAGGTCGAAGCTCAGCGAGGACAGCGCCAGCACCCGGTCGCCGGGGCCGACCCGGAAGCGGCGGTTGATGTCCGCCACGGTGTTGGCCGCGCCCCGGTGGTCGATCATCACGCCCTTGGGCCGGCCGGTCGAACCCGACGTGAAGATCACATACGCCAGGTCCTCCGCGGCCGCCACCCGCGGCAGGTACGCGATGCTTTCCCTGGCCCAGACGGCGTCGTCGTCCACCCGGTACCGCCGGATCCCGTCCGGCCACTCGATCCGATCGTCCACGGTGGACTGGGTCAGCACGGTCGTGACCTGGCCGTCCTCGAGCAACCGCGCGATCCGCCGGGCCGGCAGAGCCGGGTCGACCGGAAGGTAGGCGCCGCCGGAGCGCAGAACCCCCAGAGTGCCGACGACCTGCTCCCAGCCCTTGTCCATCACCACGGCGACCAGCTGGTTCGGCCGCACCCCGGCCGCCCGCAGCCGGTGGCCGATCCGGGTCGCCCGCTCGTCCAGCTCGAGGTAGGTCAGCACCCGGTCGCCGTCGATCACCGCCGCGTTGTACGGCAGCGCCGAAACCGCCCATTCCATGGACTCGTGCAGCAGCAGCGACGGCCGAGGTCCGGCCGTGTCGTTGACCCGCGCCCAGGTCTCAAGATCGTTGGCAGGCACCAGATCCAGCTCCCCCGGCCGCCATGCCGACTCGTCGTCGGCGAGCCGGTGCACCAGCCGCTCGAAGGCGGAGAACATCGCGTCCAGCAGTCCTTGCGGGAACAGCTCCTCGATCGCGTCCCAGTTGACCCGCAACTCACCGGCGACCTCGAAGACCTGGTGGTCCAGGTACACCTGCGGGGTGTGCACGGAGGTATGGACCAGGTCGCCGATCTGAGCCGCGGCATCGAGATTCGCGTCCCCGAGCACGCTGGTGAACACGACCGGCATGCTGGCCCGGGCCGTCCCGCCGGTCCGGGCCAGCTCGCGCATCACCCGCACACCGCTGAACAGGCGGTGGTCGAAGTCGCTCCAGAACTGGCGCTGCGCCGCCGAAGCCCGCTCGGCGAAGCCGCTCCCCGCGTCCGTGTCGAAGGCCAGCAGGATGAGCGAGGTGAAGTCCCCCAGCACCTGACCGACCTGCGGGTGCACCGGCAACCGGCCGGAGACCGTGACATTGACGGTGAACCGCGGCGTGGCGCTCCAGCAGCCGAGCACCTCCGCGTAGGCCGCGCACAGCACCATCGACGGCGTCAGCCCGGCCGCCGCGGCCCGCTGCTGCAGGCTCGTCCAGCGTGGTGCGTCCAGCCGGAACTCGCGGCGGACGAACCGCGGCCGCTCCACCTGTCCCGGCGCGAAGGCCAGCGGCAGCTCGGGCGCCGCCGGCAGCTCGTCGAGCCGGCGCAGCCAGTAGTCCCGCGCCCGCTCGAAGGCCGGATCGGACTCGAAGGACTCCACGCCCACCACGTAGTCCCGGAAGCTCAGCTCCAGAACGGGCAGCGCGAGCGCACCGTCCTGATAGGACGCGAACAGCTCGGCGATGAAGATGCCCAGGCTGCTCCCGTCGAAGATGAGCAGGTCCACGGCGATGTGCAGCCGGGTGCGGTGCGCGTCGACACGGTGCGCGCGGATGTCGAACAGCGGCCACCGGTCGGTGGGCAGAATCTGGGTGGACAACCGCTCCCTGGCCTCGGTCAACGCTTCCGCGCGCTCCGGCTCGGGCAGTCCGGACAGATCCACCATGTCGAGGCGGTACGGCGGCACCTCGGCCAGCACCCGCTGCCGGCCGTCCGGCAGGATCACCGCACGCAGCATGCCGTGCCGCGCGATCACCTTGGCCAGCGCGGTTTCCAGCCGGGCGAGGTCGACATCGACGAGGTCCACCTCGGCGTAGAAGTTCGTGGCGGCGTTCAGCTCGTAGAATCCGTTGCGCCCCAGCAGGTAGGCCTGCTGCAGGTCGGTCAGCCCGAACGGCTCCAGCTCGGCTCCGGGATCGGGTGCCGGCACGGGCAGGGACAGCACCTCGCCGCCGGTGGCCCGCCCGTCCACGAGCTCGGCCAGCCCGGCGACCGTGGGGTTGGCGAAGAACTCGGACAGCGAGAACTCCAGGCCCCGCTCACCGGCGGCCGCGACCAGCCGGACGGCCATGATCGAGTCACCGCCGAGTTCGAAGAATCCACTGTGGACTCCGATTTGGCGGAGCCCGAGGACCTGGCCGAACACCTCGGCCAGCGCGATCTCGGTTTCACCCCGTGGCGCGACGGCATCGTGGCCGTCCCGCACGAGCTGGGGCGCGGGCAACGCGGCCCGGTCCACCTTTCCATTTCCGGTCAACGGCAACGAATCCAGGATCATGTAGCCGCTCGGCAGCATGTAAGCCGGGAGCCGATCCGCCGCCCACGCCCGGGCCTCCCGCTCCAGCGCGCCCCGAACCCGCGCGGCGCGGGGGTCGTTGGTGTAGCGGGAGAGGTCGGCACCGGTTGGCACGGCACCGAAATCGTGCCGGCCCGTCCGGCCATCACGGCGGAACACGACGTCGAACGCACCATCCTCATAGGACTTGACCCAGCTGGGGAACGTCGCCCACCCCAGCTCGGCGGCGAGCGCGCATACCGCACCAGGCGTGATTCCGCGGATCGCCCGGCCTTCGGCGGCCTCGCTCAGCTCGGCTACGGAGTAGCCGAGACCGAGCTCCATGAGCCTGAGTGCCTCGGCGTCCCGCACCGTCCAGGCGTTCGGCACCCCCGCGAGGCCGAACGAGGTCACCGGCCCGCCGTTCAGGATGGCCGTGAGCGACTCGTCGTCGAAGTCACGACCGTGGACGTCGATCCAGGTGTCCACGGGCAGCGGTTCGGGTTGCCGAACCACGCGCAGCACGGCGTCGTAGCGGAAGCGCGACATCTCGGTGTCGTGGCGGTCGAGCCGCGGCAGGATGTCGACGCCCGCGATGTCGGCGTATTCGCCGAGGAGTGCCAGGAACAGCTCCGGGGCGACGAGCAGCTCCGGCTCCGCGGCCAGGCGGGCGTGGACCCGCCGGGCGAGCTCGTCGTCGGGCAGGTCGGCCGCCGCCCGCTCGAGCTCGACCGAGCAGGCGAACACGCGGTGCAGCCGCAGGTTGCGGACATCTCCGACGAAGATCGCTCCGCCCGGGCGCACCAGCGGAACGACCGACTCGATCACCCGCAGCAGGTAGGCCACGTCCGGGAAGTACTGCGCCACCGAGTTGATCACTACGACGTCGACGGACCGGCGCACCACCGACGCGGCGTCGTGCGCCCCCACGTGGTGCAGCTCGACCCGGTCCGCCAGCGCGGGATCGAGCATGCCCGCCAAGTCACGCAGGGTCCGGCCGGACAGGTCCGTGCCGATGTAGCGGTCACACCCCGGCAGCAGGCGGCGGACCAGGATGCCGCTGCCGCAACCGATCTCGAGCACCTCCCGCCCACCGAGCGCACGGATCCGCTCGACCGTGGCACCCGCCCAGTCGGCCATGTGCCCTACCGGCAGCGGTTTGCCTGTGTAGCTGCTGTTCCACCCGGCGAACTCGCCGTCCGCGGCTTCGCCGGCTCCGTCCCGGATCTCGTCGAAGACCAGCTCCCAGTTGCCGACCTGCGCCGCCGAGTCCACGGTGGACACCGCGTCGAGCGCCGGTGTCAGGTAGGCGTGCAGCTGGCTGCCGTGGGTGGTGACCACGGCGTCGCGCACCCGCGGATGACCGGCCAGGGTGGCCTCGATCTCGCCCAGCTCGATCCGGTAGCCGTTGATCTTGACCTGGGTGTCGGTGCGGCCCAGGAACTCGATCGTCCCGTCCGGCAGGTACCGGCCGAGGTCGCCGGTGCGGTAGAGCCGCTCGCCGGTCTCGGGGTGCGTGATGAAGCTGGCCGCCGTGCGCTCCGGGTCCGCCCAGTAGCCTTGCGCCACCCCGGTTCCACCGATGTACAGCTCGCCGGGGGCCCACGCCGGCCGCGGCGCCAGCCGGTGGTCCAGCACGTGGTAGGTCTGGTTGGTCAGCGGGCAGCCGTACGGGATGCTCACCCAGTCCGGGTCGACCTCGTCGATGGGGTAGGCGATCGACCAGATCGAGGCCTCGGTGGCGCCGCCGAGACTGATGATCTCGATCGGATCGGCGAGCGCGCGCAGCCGGTCCGGCAAGGACACCGGAATCCAGTCACCGGACAGCAGCGCCAACCGCAGGTGTTCCGCCCACGGTTGGCGCTGTCCGCCGGCGTGGTCGACGAGCATCTGCATCAGCGCGGGCACGGTGTTCCACACGCTGACCCGATGCCGGGCCATCAGTTCCGCCCAGTGCCCCGGATCCCGGGCCCGGTCCGGGTCGGGCAGCACGATGGTGCCGCCGGCGGCCAGGATCCCGAACACGTCGTAGATCGACAGGTCGAAGCTCAGCGACGACAGCGCCAGCACCCGGTCTCCCGGGCCGATTCCGTGGCGCCCGTTGATGTCGGTCACCGTGTTGACGGCCCCGCAATGGTCGATCATCACGCCCTTGGGCTGGCCGGTCGAACCCGATGTGAAGATCACGTACGCCAGGTCGTCCAGTGTCTGAACCGGACGCAGCGGCCGCGTGCTTTCCCGTGCCCACACGGCGTCGTCGTCGACCCGCAGCGGCCGAACCCCGTCCGGCCAGGAGATCCGCTCGTCAACGCCGGACTGCGTCAACGCGACGGAGACCCGGCCGGTCTCGAGCAGCCGGGCGATCCGCTGCGCCGGCAGGCCGGCGTCGACCGGCAGGTACGCGGCTCCGGAGCGCAGAATCCCCAGTGCGGCAACGATCTGCTCCCAGCCCTTGACCATCACCACGGCGACCAGCTGGTTCGGCCGCACCCCCAGTGCCCGCAGCCGGTGGGCGATCCGGGTCGCCCGCTCGTCCAGCTCGGCGTAGGTCAGCACCCGGTCACCGTCGATCACGGCGGGCTCGCCGTCCCGCTCCGCGACCGCCCGGTCCATCAACTCGTGCAACCGCCGCGCCGGCACCGGCCCCGCGGTGTCGTTCACCCATTCCCACATCCACAGATCGGTGTCGGGAACCAGGCCGAGCCGGTCGCGGTCCCAGACCGACCCGTCAGCGGCGAGCTCCACCAGCAACCGCTGGTACGCGGCGAACATCGCGTCCAGAAGTCCTTGCGGGAACAGCTCCTCCACCGCGTCCCAGTTGACGTGCAGGACACCCCCGACCTCGAACACCTGATTCTCCAGGTGCACCTGTGGAACCTGGGCGATGCTGTAGGCGAGGTCGTCGAACCACGGCGGCAGAGCGTCCGCCCCGAACCCCTCACCGAGGACACTGGTGAAGACCACCGGCATGGCGGCCCGGTTGGCACCGCCGCCGCGGGCCAGCTCGCGCATCACCCGGACACCGCTGAACATGCGGTGGTCGAAGTCGGTCCGGAACTGCCGCTGCAGTTTCGTGGCCCGGTCCCGGAAACTCGCGCCGGCCGCCAGGTCGCAGGCCAGCGGGGTCAGCGAGGTGAAGTCCCCCAGCACCAGCCCGATCTGCGGGTGCACCGGCAACCGGCCGGAGACCGTCACGTTCAGGGTGAACCGCGGTGACGCGCTCCAGCAGCCGAGCACCTCGGAGTACGCGGCGCACAGCAGCATCGCCGGGGTCAGCCCGGCCTCGGCGGCCCGCAGCCGCAGGCGCGCCCACTGCTCGGCGTCCATCCGGAAACCCCGGCGGGCGAACCGCGGCCGCCGCACCGTGCCGGGAGCGACCGCCAGCGGCAGCTCCGGTGCCGGCGGGAGCTCGTCGAGCCGGCGCAGCCAGTAGCCCCGCGCCCGCTCGAACGCCGGGCCGGCGGTCAGCGACTCCACCGCCACCACGTAGTCGCGGAAGCTCAGCTCCGGCTCCGGCAACACGAACCCGTCGTCCAGATAGGACGCCACCCATTCGGCGACCACGAGCTTGAGACTCGTCGCGTCGATGGCCAGCAGGTCGAAGTACAGGTGCAGCCGGGTGCGGCGCCCGTCGAGGTGGTGCGCGCGAATGTCGAACAGCGGCCACCGGTCGGCCGGCAGGATCTGCGTGGACAGCTCCTCCCGGGCCCGCGCCAGCGTTTCCGCGCGCTCGGGCTCCGGCAGGGTGGACAGGTCCACGAGGCCGATGCGGTAAGGCGGCACGTCCTCGAGCACCCGCTGCCGGCCGTCCGGCAGCATCACCGCGCGCAGCATGCCGTGCCGCGCGATCACCTGGTGCAGCGCGGATTCCAGCCGCGCCAGGTCGACGCCGACCACGTCCACCTCGGCGTAGAACGCGGCCGAGACGTTGCCCAGCTCGTAGAAGTCCTCGCGGCCCAGCAGGTACGCCTGCTGCAGGTCGGTCAACCCGAACGGCTCGAACCGAGCGCCGGGATCCGGGACGACGGCCGGCAGCACCGCCGCGGGCCGCGCGCCGCCGTCCGCGTCACCGGCGAGTTCCCGCGTCACGAACTCGGTGATGTCCTCAACGGTCCGGCACTCGAGCAGGTCGGCCAGCTCGAGCTCGACCGCGAGGTCGGACTCCATGGCGGCCTTGAGCTCCACCCCGGCCAGCGAGTCCAGGTGCAGTGACTCGTCGGGCCGCGACACGGGATCCGTACCCTGACCGAGCTGGATCTCCCGCACCAGCTCGAACACGTATCCGGCGACGTTCTCGTTGCGGGTCTCAACCGACATGGCGAGGTCTCCCTGCTCGGCGACAACGTGCCTGACGAATGCTGGTACCGGCGGGCCGCGGCGCGAAGACGCGATCGGGGTGCCCCAATGGCTACCCCGGGCATCGGCGTCACGCCGCCAGCCGGTCCGGCGCGGTCCGGGTCGCCACGACCCGGCGGGTCGCGCCGATGACGACCGTCCATTCGGGAAGCCGGCGGCGCGGGCGGGGCGGGTTCAGCCAGCGCACGTCGCGCAGCCGGTGCACGGCGCGGGCAATCGGGACGACCACGTGCTCGCCGCGGGGCGCCAGCCGGACGAGGGCATCCTCAAGATCCGGTGGCAGCATGGGATTCGGCGAGCTCGACGGCTCGGCGAGGAACGTCAGCCAGCCGGCGCGGGGCCCGGCGATCACCGGACCGTCCAGCATCATGAGCTGGAGCTGGAGCTGGACCAGCTCACCCAGCGCCGCCGGCATGCCGACCGCGTCGATGACCTGCCCCGCCGTGAGCGTGAGGCTCCGGCTGGACACCTCGACCGCGACCGGCCAGCCGTGGAGTTCCTCGTAGTTGGTTCGGGCGGTGGCCAGCTCACGCAACCATGCCGGCGCGGGATGGGTGACCAGTGTGACGGTCATGGTCGGCCTCCCCGGAGACACCTGCCTCACCGGCGAGCCCAGCCGCGATGTCAACCTCGGAAGCGCACGTGGTGAGGCCTTTCCGCTCGTGACAACCTGCGCCTGCCGACGTTCGTCTCCGTCGCCCGGCACCGGAAGACCCGAACGGAAGGGCCGTTGGCAGCGGTCACCCATCCACCTCGGATGGTGACCCCGCACCCGCTACCATCTACGTAGCCACATAGTAGATCCCTGCGGGAGGAAGCAGTGCCGGGCAGCTGGTGGACGCACAGGTGCGCGGCGGTCTCGCTGGTCGTCACCATCGTCACGGCCGTACCGCTCGTGCCGCCCGGCAACGAGGGCAGCGGGGCATCCCCGGCGACGGTGGAGCTCACGGCGGCCCGGACCGGCGCCGGTCTGCGCCCCTGTCCCCCGCCATCGGGCGACGGCCCGGGAGTGCTGCGTGGCGTACGGGCGAGCTGCCTCGGCGACGGCACGAGCGTCGAGCTCGGCTCGGCTCTCGCCGGCCAGCCCACATTGATCAACCTGTGGGCGAGCTGATGTGAGGTCTGCCGGACCGAGCTGCGGGTGCTGGACGCCTACGCGGCATCGCCCGAGGCGGTACGGGTCCTCGGCGTGCAGATCCTCAGCCCGCCGGCGGACGGCCTGGCCCTGCTCACCTCACTTGGCGTCCACCTTCCGTCCGTTGTGGACGATGGCGGCGGCGGGCCCAGGCCCTGCACGCGCCGCCCTACGTGCCGGTGAGCTACCTCGTGGCGAGCGACGGCACCGTCCGGCAGGTGCTGCCCCCGACCCCGTTCACCTCCACCGAACAGGTCGCCCGCGCGGTGCGAACCTCGGCCTGAGGCTGTTCACGGCCCGGCGTAGACGAAACGGTCGTGCACGACATGCGACGATACCGCTCCGGCTGCCATGGCGAGCACCGCGGCCAGCAACAGCGGCCCGGACACGGCCACATCGTCAGGTTCACGGAAGCCTCCGCGACATCTACTGTTCTACGTCGTAGATTAGTAGGAAACTCTGGGCTCCAGTTCACCGACCCCATTGGCGGATATGTCCGGATAGGACGCCGGTCTATCCACCATGGATGTTCAACGGCCACACTCGTGGAGAGCACCTACGACATGGCACTCTCATGGCCGGCGTGGACGAACCGGACCTGGAACTGCTCTACCGGCGCGGCGTCAGCCGGCAGGCCATGGCCATCCTGTCCGGCGCGGTCGAGGACTGGCGGGCCCACCTGGCGGCTACGGCGACGGCGAGTCGCCCTTCCTTGGCCGACATCGCGCCGCGGTCGGGCGAGCGGATCGCGGTGCCGGAGGGTGTGGGATGACCCTGCACCCACGACCGGCTGGGCGGCCGCGTCCGTGGTGGCGTGGCACCAGATCTGCTCAAATCGGTGCTACGCCACCACACCAAGGGCGTCGCGGTGATCACAGCCGGCACCGGCTCTCCGATCGGGTTCCGTGCGACGTCACTCGCCTCGGTTCCCTTGTGCCACCGGTGGTCCTGTTCGCCATCGCACTCAGTTCCCCATCGTGGCCGGTGATAGGCGCCGCGCCCCTACGTGATGGCCCACCTCCTAACCCACGGCCAGGAGGACACCGCCCGCAGCTTCGGGTAGCCGGGCGCCGACCGGGTCGGCCGCAAACCCGCTGGCATCGCGGCCCGTTCGGCCTCGCGGCCCTCGACGACGTGCTCGCCTGGCTGGTCCTCGCGCCGACACACCGCCTTACCATCGCCGACCACGCCCTGAGGCTCGGGCAGGTCGTGCAGGCCAAAAACTGCACCCCCGGCACTCCCTCTGCTGCTCCACGACCGAAAGCTCGCCCGCCTGAATAGGATCGAGCGGACAATCATCTCGCGTCCCAGCCACGGTCTTTCGTCAGGTAACCTTGCACGACGTTGCTCGTCACGCGTTAGTCGAGGTAGTCAACGATGGATTCGCCTCTACACCGGACCATTGTCGCTGTGGATGTTGTCGGTTTCGGGGACCGGCGGCGTACTAGTGCTCATCAGCTGGCCATCCGGGAGGGCTTGTACGAGACGTTGACGAGCGCGTTCGAGCGCGCGGGCATCGAGTGGTCCCAGTGTCTGGTGGAGGACCGGGGCGATGGGATGTTCATTCTGGCCGCGCCCCACGTGCCCAAACACCTGTTCGTCGACGCGTTGCCGCAGGCGATCATCGCCGGTCTACGGCAGCACAACGCCGTTCGCGCCGTCAGTCAGAGCATTCGGCTGCGGATGGCCGTTCACGCCGGAGAGGTGGCATTCGACAGTCATGGCACTACCGGCGTGGGTATCAACCTGGCGTTCCGCCTGCTTGAAGCGGCCGACCTGCGCCGAGCGATGGCCGAATCATCCGGGTTGCTGGGAATTATCGTCTCAGACTGGTACTACCACGAGGTAGTCTGCGATGGTCACGGCGATACCCATCCGGACGCCTACCAACCGGTGCGGGTCGCGGTCAAGGAGACCACGGCGAACGCCTGGATATACCTGCCCGACGTTTCGGCCAACCACCGTATCCGCGTCGGGCCCGGGAGCCGTCGTCCAGATTTCCTTATCGCATATGCGGCGATGGATCGAGCCTGGACGGAATGGATCTCCTGGCAGCTCGAGATGGCCGGCTGCACAACCCTTCTTGACGCAACCGAATTCGCTCCAGGTCAGAATTTCGCAATTTGGGTGAGCGATGCGCTGGACCGTGCCGACCGGCTCATTGTCGTATTGTCTCCGGCTTTCGCCCGTTCAGCGGTGACGATGTCGGAGGTGGCGGCTGCGTTTCGCGACAGCCGGCTTCTGCCGGTCCGGGTCGCACCGCTAGACAGCCCGGTCCTGACCTCGAACGTTCGCATTGATTTAACGGGTGTCAACGAGCGAACGGCCCATCAACGTCTCATTGACGGGACGAGCCAACGAGCCAAACCGCGGTCCGCGCCGCCCTATCCCGGCCAACCGGCTCTCGCCGATACTCCAGTGATTCCGGTCTTTCCAGGCTCGGCCGGCCGGCTGCGGCCACATGCGCTCGTCGTCCACGCCCTACCGGACGCCGACTTCGCCACGGAGCTGAGCAACTCGTTGCGGGTTCTGGAGACCGAGGAGTCGCTGTGCCCGGTTGAGTCCCGCCCGGTCGGGCAGTTGGACGAGGAGACCGAGAGCTATATCGATGAGCTGGCCAGCCGGGCCGAAATTGTACTGATCCTGGTCAGTCGGGCACTGCTGGCCAGCGGGTACGGGTCAAGCGCCGAGATGGGTATGCTCACCCGGCGGCTCGCCAATCGCGATGTCATCCTCCTGCCCGTCATTCTCCGACCGACGTCCTGGGAACGGCAGCCGTTCGGCCGGCTGGCTGCCCTGCCGAGCAACGGCGTACCGGTCAGCCACTGGACCAGCCAGGACGAAGCAATCAAGAACATTGTCAACGGTGTCCGTTTGGCGGTGCGAAGCCTTCGCGGGGAGGAGATCGCACCCGTCCCACCTGTATCGGTCGTGGGGCGACAGGTCTTCGAACTGGGTGAGGTGTTCAAGCCGACCGGCATGCCAACAGCGACCTTCGTCGAACCGGATGATTTCTTCGAGTTCAGGATGGCGTTGCGGCAGCCGGGGCTCGGCGTGATTCTCGAGGGTCCGGCGGGTGTCGGCAAAACCACCGTCCTGCGGCAGGCGGTCGACCAGGACGCCGACCGGCTGCGCGAGCCCGAACTGTTGAGCGCTCGAAAGCCTGCCGATGTACCGACGATTCGCCAGCTGCTCGGTGGGCATACCGGGCTGGTGGCCGTCGACGATTTTCAGCGTCTGCCGGCCGACCTTCAGGATGACCTCGCTGACTATCTCAAGGTTCTGGCCGACGACGACGCCGCAGATGGCAAGCTCGTGCTGGTCGGGATACCCGGCACCGCCCAAGGCCTGATCGACCTCAGCCCGGACCTGGCAACCCGAATCCGGCGGTTCCGCCTCGGCCGGGTGTCCGAAGAGATTCTTCTGCAGATGATGACAAAGGGTGAAGCGGCGCTCAATATCATCTTCGACCGCAAAGTGGAGGTTGCCATCGCTTCGATGGGTAGCCTCCAGACAGCTCAAATGCTGTGCTGGTCGATGGTCACGATGGCAGGAATCGACAAGACAGCCGATGTTCCCACCATAGTACACACGGACATCGCTCGTGCCCGTGTCAAAGTTGCCGAGCTCCTGCGGCTCAAGTTCCAAAGCACGGTGGAAGATTTCATCGTCCTAGACGATCCAGACGAGCTGTTGTGTATCGAACTGTTGCTGGAACTCGCCAGGACTTCCGACGGGATTCTTCGCCTGGGGCCGTTCGCCGACCGGCGGCCAGACCTGCGGGACGCCATCGAACGGGTGTTCATCGACGGTATGAAAGACGGGTTGGCCCATCAACACAAGAATCTGTCCAAGTTTGTCTTCTACGATCCGCGAAACCATCGCCTCGTGGTCGATGACCCACAGTTCGTCTTCTACCTGTGCCAGCTGAGCCGAGCGGAGCTACTTGACGCAGCCGGAAAGCGGATGCCCGTGCCGAGGAACCAGGTCTTTATTTCCTACAGCCACAAGGACGCCGCCTGGAAGGACCGGGTCTGCCTGCACCTGCGGCCGTCAGAGCGCGCCGGGACCGTCGAAACGTGGACGGACGACCGGATCGCCGCCGGTGATGTATGGCGCAAGGAGATCGCCGCGGCGCTCGACCGCGCTCGGGTCGCCTTACTCCTCATCAGTGCGGACTTCTTTGGTTCCGACTACATCCACTCCGATGAACTGCCCCCATTGCTGGCCGCCGCGGAGAAAGGCGGCTGCCGGATCATTCCAGTGCTGGTCGGACCGAGCAGGTTCCACGACATTCCCGAGCTCGCACGCTTCCAGAGCATGCCGAGCGCTACCACGCTCGGCGAGCTGACCAAGGTAGAAGCCGATCGCACCCTGGTCGAACTCGCCCGCGCCGTGGAGCACGCCCTCACTGCTGGCAACCCACCGGAAGCAAGATCGTAATTTGCTTGAATGTTCCTTCCGTTAGTTCACTCAGATGAGTGTTGGCAGACGAACGGTCTCGAGCTTCTCTACTTGAGCTTGGATGCCGCCCTGGGGTATACGAGCAAAACTGCTCGACGGCCCACCGTTCAACAGCCATGAAGTTGGACGGTCATCGAAAGAAGCGGGCGTTACCTTCCGGCGACTGACCGCGGCGCACGAGACTCACCCTCGTCGGTAACGGTCTGTCACACTTGAGCGAGGGAGGGGTATGCGCACCGGCTCGGTGCATACGCATACGTGCGGCGCCGCGGCACTTGTGCTCGATCCGCCCGGGTACGTCGTGCCGCTGCATGATCTCGACGTGGGTGGGCTGACCGAACTGCTCGGAGGCGAGCTCGACCGGGTCACGTGCGAAGCCGGGCACACCCGAGCGGATCCGGGAGGTGGCCACCACCATCGCGGGAGGTCGGGCGAAGTCCTGTCGCCCGGCAATAGCTCTGGCCTAACATCCTGGCGTGCTGACTGACGGCCAGTCACCCGCCCTCGGGCGATCGGCGACCTGCTCGTCGCGCTACGCGAAGTTGTCAGCGGACGCGAAGGATCAAGATGTCCGTTGACACATCGTCGTTGCCGTGACAGAGCGGTAAGCGCTGGTCTTGTCGTCGATGGTCGCTCGACAGTTGCCCCTGCCCAGCCGCACAACCCATTGCGGCTACCGCAGCCTGGCCCGACCGATGGCCACCAAAGTGACGGCGTCGTGGGTGCTCCATGGGTGCTCGGCGGCGGCGGGACCACCCGACACGGCGCGGCGTGCACTGACATTCAGACTTGTCGCTGACCAGCGGAAATGACACTCAGCGGCATGCCGCGCCAGTGGTCGTCACGCTCCGGAGCTGGCTCTTAACCAGCGGGTTCGGGTTCGAGTCCCTGGCGGCGCACCCACAAACCGCAGGCCGACACCACCGTTGGCTTGCGGTTTTGCCGCTTCAGGCGATCTCTAGGGACGGCCCAGACCGTCCACTTCGGTCTGGTGGCGTCTCCTGGGCGGGAACGGGACGGAATGAAGATCAACACTGACTCGTTTACTGGTCATGCATGGGGCCCCCCGCCCTGTACAGGCGCAGGTTCGAGCCGTGCCGGGGGCACCCAACAGAACTGCGACCAGCTGAACAGCGGTCTTGCCGTTCATCGCTTGTGATCACGGCCCGCTTGATGCTGTAGCTCTCAGCGTGGAGCCCATCGCGCGGTTGTTGCGATGGTGTTCGTGTCTTACGTCATCGACCCATTCCCTTGACCCGTCGGTCCGTCTCGGCGAGGCGATGAGCAGGCGCACGCGGCCCGACGGCGACTACCCGTACTCGGCACGCACGTTCTCCTTTGTCCGTGCCGTACGCCCGCCGCGTGCCCTTCCACTAGCGATTCGCCCTGGGCTCGGTTTGGGCGCTGGCTACTCGCCGACGTGCAACGAACCTGCAACCCGGCAACGAGGACGTCCTGCGCGATGCCTTCCTCGCCACCGCCCTCGCCGACCTGTCCAACTCGGCCGTCCTCCGCAGTCCCACCAACCACCGGCAGCTCGACCTGACCCTCGCCCACCCGCTCCTCCGACCCCACCAGCACCCCTCCCGCGCCGGCTGCCACCACATCCAACCCGTCTCTGTCCGGCGCGTTGTCCAGGCGGCCAATCCCGGCAGGTGGGACCACCTCGACGTCAAATGCCCACACAACAGGCACCCAGGTCGGTTGATGAACCGACGGCGCAGCCGGACCGTCGACTGCGCTGTTCGTTGACCCGAGCCGCCGCAGGTCCGGATCAGCCAGCTTTCAGATCGTGCGGACCGCCGGCAAGCACGCCCTGTACGACCACGTTGCACAGCAGCGACACCCTTGACGGCGGGCTGGGTTCCCAACCGAGGCGACAGTCATCGGCATGGCTCGCAGCCGCGCGGCCGTGTCAATTGGCTTGCAACCCATCCTCATTGGCCGTCTGGTTCCCTGTCGTTTTTACTTGCCCCTCAACACGCTTCTCCTTCATGACCTCAGCGTCGGGATGCTGGAGGGTGTCGAGGATGTTGAAGGCTTGCCGCCATGCCAATTGAGCACGGCGACCATCGCCGAGGGAGTGGTACGCACCCCCGAGGCGATCCAGCACGACGGCTTCCCAATATCGACAGCCTAACTCACGATCGATCTCTATGGAACGCTCATAGCAGCGAATGGCTTGCGTGTAGCTGCACAACTCCTGGTGAATGAAGCCGAGAACATGGAGAGCATATGCGTTGCCTTCGGGATGCCCGATTTCCGAGTAGATCTCGAGTGCTTGTTCGCACGATGACAGCGCCTCGACGCTGCTTCCCAGCCGAGCTAGATCCCAGCTTACGGCGGTCAAGGCGTCCGCCAGGTACATCTGGCTGGGCGTACGTTGTGCAAGGTCCAGCGCTCGCTGCGCGTGGTATATCGCCTCGGCGTGCCGCTTCTGAATGTCCAAAAGCTGGACATAAGCCAGATGGATCGCAATCTGATGGTACTCGTCGCCCACGGATTGGTTCACATCAGACGCTTCGGCAAGGCATTCGGTCGCCTCAACAAATCCATCCATACGTGCGATCACCCGGGATAGCGACCACAAGTTCCTGATCTGGGCAGCGAGATCACCGGAACGTCGCACGGCGTCCAGTGCCAGCCGGTTAGCGGCGACACGCTCGTGGCGTTGGCCGGTACGGCCGAGAAATGTGTCGCAAGCCCAGGCGAGTCGGTCCACACCCGCGTTGAATCCATGCTTGCTCGCCAATGTGATCATCGCGAGCAACGTGTCGTTCTCCGCCATAAACCGGCTCTTCGAAGTTAGGCGGGGTTGAGGCATCCGCGTGCTCGTCGGGTGGTAGCGCAGCGGGTGCGTAGTCGTTGGTTGGTGGGGTTGCGGAATCCGTAGGCGGTGCGGGCTTCGAGTTTGAC
>NZ_DASYTH010000422.1:0-5091 GCF_036002505.1 Actinophytocola sp.
ACGGCGTCGGGGAGGAAGTCTTCGCGGGTGGGCCAGCGGTTGAAGAAGTCCTTGCGGGCAGTGCCTTCGTTGGCGGAGGTGGAGAGGCGGATGATGTCTTCTGTGCGGAGCCAGTCGAGCGCTGTGGGGAAGCGGACTTGGGCGATCGCTTCCTGGCGGCCGGAGCCTACTCGGAGGTAGGCGTCGATGAGTTCGGCTGCTGTGGAGAGGAAACGTTGAGCCGTCTCGTCGTGTCGAGAGGCGATGTTTCGAGAACCCAACCTGCGCTCCTGGCTGCCGGGAAGGTAACCGAACCATTACACAGGGTAGGTATACGGGGGCCGAAAAGGAAGGGCCAGTCGGCCTAAGGTGAGGGGGTGGTGACGGATCCTCAGATGCCGCCGGGTGAGCGGATTCGCTTGTACCGTAGGCGGATCGGACTGACGCAGGAGCAGTGTGCGCAGCTCAAGGGGTGCACGGTGTCCGCTTGGCGGAAATGGGAGTCCGGTGAGCGGCAGGTGGCGGCGTTCTCGGATTGGATCGAGATTGCCAGAATTCTCCGGGTTCGGGATCTGTACAAGCTGACCGGGTTGCCGGTGGGTGAGATGCCGGAGGAGCAGCCGGAGCACGATACGGTGCCGGCGATCCGGGCGGCGATGATCTCCTTCGAGCCCAGGCTCGCCGGGGCGCCGGACGTCGGGAAGCTGGGCCAGGCGGTGGACACGGCGTGGGACATCTGGCAGGAGCGGCGGCCGTTCACGCAGGTCGGGTCCATGCTGCCGGGGCTGATCACCGAGGTGCGGGCGACGATGCCGCTGGTGGACGGGGCGGAGCGGGACCGGCTGCTGCACACCACGACGATGCTGTACGTGCTGACCCGGTCGCTGACCAAACGTGTTGGGGCGTATGACGTGTCGCTGCTGGCGGCGGACCGGGCGATGGCCGCGGCGATCAAGGCCGATGACCTGGACTACCGGGCGGTGGCGGCGTGGAACCTCGGCATGATCCTGGCGGAGCAGGGGCACACCGACGTGGTGCTCCAGCTCGCCGCGGACGCCGCCGCGTCGCTGGAGCCGAAGCTGGACGACGACACGCCGGCCCGGATGAGCATCTTCGGCACGCTGCACCTGTTGCGCGCCATGCAGTTCGCCCGGCTCGGGGACGAGGCGGCGGCGATGTCCGCTGTGGACACCGCGGACGCGGTGGCGGCGAAGACCGGTGACCGCAACGACTTCCGTACGGTCTTCGGGCCGACCAATGTGGGGATCTACCGGGTGTGGCTGGCTGTCGAGCTTTCCAAGCCGGGCGAGGCGATCCGGCTCTCGCAGCGCTACGACGTGTCCGCGCTGCCCAGCGTGGAGCGGCGGTTCTTCTACTACGTGGAGCTGGCGCGGGCGTACAGCATCCGCGGCGAGGACGTCGCCGCCGTGCACCTGCTGCTGCGCGCCGAACGCGAGTGCGCCGAGGAGCTGCGCTACAACGTCGAGGTCCGCGCCACGGTGCGCGAGCTGCTGCGCCGGGAGAACGCGCTGACCCGGGCCGAGTTGCGCCCGCTCGCCGACCGCATCGGCATCCTGCGCTGACTACTTAGGGGTGACCCAACTCGTGGTGGTGCCCCAGCGCGTCCAGCGACACGGTGCGGGGTAGGTAGTTCCACCACGATCCGGGGTAGTTACCTGCCGGTAACCGCTTTAGCTGGAAGGTATCGATCACCGGACGGACCGGCCTGACCAGGCCAGAACCCGTTCCTCCGGCGGCCGGTCGCGGGCACCGCGTGGGTGACGGTGCCGGCGGCCGGCTTCCGTGGCTCGCGCCCACAGGCGCGGCCGTCTCCCGGGCGCTGGGGGCCACACGGATTGGAGAACCTTCCCCATGTCGATCACCGGCACGGCCCGAACCTCGTTACCCCCCAGCAGGTCCTGGTGGCTCATGGGCGGCATGCTCGGCCTCGCCATCGGTTACTTCCTCTGGTACACGCCGTATGCTGCGCTCACCAAGGCGCTCTCCGCCGGCCTGCTGCCGGGCATGGACAAGCACGTGGGCGGCCTCGTGCTGCTCCCGGCCGCGGCACTCGGCACGCTGATCGGCGCGCCGCTCTTCCTGGCGGTCACCGGCTGGCGGCGCTACGCCGGCACCCGGGAGGTCCGCGGCCGCAGCCGGCGCCTGCCCAGCAACACCATGATCACAGCCGGCTTCTTCATGGCACTGGTGATCGCCACGACCACGCTGAACTACACGTTCGCCGGCGTGTCGATCCTGTTCATGCTGCTCATGATGCGCGGCGGAATCCTGATCCTGTCACCGGTCGTGGACACCGTCCGGCGCCGGACGGTCCGCGCCAACTCCTGGATCGCCCTGCTGTTCAGCCTGGCCGCGGTGGCCGTGGCGCTCAGCGACGTCAACAACTACACCCTCACCGTCGGCGCCGTGCTGAGCCTGGCGATCTACTACACCGGCTACATCGGACGGTTCCGCATCATGAGCCGGATCGCCAAGACCGGCGACGAGCTCACCGACCGCCGCTACTTCGCCGAGGAGGCCATGGCTTCGGCCGTCTGGCAGGTCGTGCTCTGCGCGGTGCTGGCGATCCTGCCGCTCGGCCCGGTCGCCACGGCCCTGCGCGAGGGCTTCACCTCGTTCCTGCTGACCCCCGCCGTGCTCCCGGCCCTGGGCATCGGCCTGCTCTACTCCGCGCTCTACGTCTACGGCACGCTGATCTACCTCGACCCGCGCGAGTACACCTGGTGCGTGCCGGCAAACCGGTGCGCCAGCCTGCTTTCCGGCCTCGTCGCGTCGTTCGGCCTGACCGCGCTGACCGGCATCGCCGCGCCCGGCCAGGGCCAGCTCGTCGCCACCGGCTTCATCTTCCTGGCCATCGCGGCGCTGAGCTACCCGGCGATCCGCGCCCTGGTGCGGACGCACCGGCTGATCCTGTTCGTCTGCGGCGGCAACACCTGCCGTTCCGCCATGGCTGAGGCCATCGCCCGCGCCGCGCTGACCGCCCGCGACGCGCGTCGCTGGCGGGTGAGCAGCGCCGGCGTCACCGCGACACCCGGCGCCACCATGCCGGCCGAAGCCGTCGCCGCGCTCACCACCCTCGGCGTCCCGGTCAATGGGCACAAAGCGCGCGCGCTCACGACGGACCTGGTCACCCGGGCGAACACCATCTACTGCATGACCGACGCCCACCGCGACGCCATCCTCGCCCTCTCCCCCGGCGCCGCGGCCAAGGTCAACCGCCTCGACCCCGCCGCCGACATTCCCGACCCGCACGGCCAGCCGCCGCACGCCTACGAGGAATGCGCCGAACGCCTGCGCGAGGTGATCCTCCAGCGGCTCCCGGCGCCGGCGATCCTGAGCTAGCGTGCGATGAATGCGTCCTTCCTCGCGCCCACGGTGAGGAAGGACGCATTCATGGCACTTCGTCCACGGCGTTAGCGGACCACGACGGTCCGGGTGGCCCGCGCTGCGGCTGATCCGGTGCACAGCGCGGACCGCCCGGTGTACACAGGGGTCGTCGAGCAGCCCTCGTCGTCGGTGACCACGAGGGAAACCTGGTAGCTCCCCGCCCGATGATAAGTGTGATCCGGCCGGGGACCGCCGTCGCGCAGCACCGTTCCGTCGCCGAAGTCCCAGTCGTAGCGGGCGATGCGGCCGTCCGGGTCGGCGGACGGGGTGGCGTTGAACCGTCCATACGAGACGGTTAACCGCGCGGTCGGCCCCTGGTTCGGCAGCACCGCGATCGCGTCGAAGGCCGGCGCGTTGCCCCGGACATGATCCGGGCGACGTCCGACAGCGAGCCGGTAGCCGGATCGATGTCCAATGTAGACACGAGGTTGGTGAAGAAGTCGCTGACGTACAGGCGCCGGCCGTCCGGGGTCATCGCGAGCCCGGGACCGGCGATGCCGCGCAGCGGCGGCCCGGCGGGCGTGAGGGCGCCGTCGGAGCCGACGGCGAACGTCCAGATGCCCTGGTCCTCGGGGGAGAGCACCGGGCGGGTCGCGACCGCGGACACGTAGAGGTGCCGGCCGTCCGGCGACAGCGTCACGCCCTCCGGGGTTTTCGGTACAGGGTAAGGAGATCCGGGCAGCGCGGAGAGCGAGCCGTCGGGTCCGATGTGGAACCCGTAGATGCCGTCGGTGGCCGAGCAGGCGAGGTAGAGCGAAGCGCCGTCGGGCGTGAGGGCGAAGCCGGTGCCGGCCCCGCCGGTGGGAATTGGCGCGCCCGAGGGGCCGAGGCTGCCGTCGGGCAGGCGCGGGAACACCACGATCGCGTCCGGGACCGTGTCCAGCGGCGTGCCGTGGCTGACGAACAGGAACCGGCCGTCCAGGCTCACCGCGAGGTTGCGCGGGTTGAGCAACCCGGTGGCCACCGGCGCGCCGAGTGGGGTCAGCGTGCCGTCGCCGCCCACCGCGAACGTGGAAACCGTGTGCACGGCGATGTTCGCGGTGTAGAGCGTCCGGCCGTCCGGGGCGAGGGCGATGCCGAACGGGCTCGCCCCACCGGTGGTGACCGGGGTGCCGAGCTGGGTGAGCTCGCCGCGCCGGCCAACCCGGTAGGGGTAGACCACGCCCTCGTCGGTGGCGGTCGCGTAGGCGAACCGGCCGGACGGCGCGAACACGATGCCGCGCGCACCGGCGCCGGCCGGCACCGGCTCGCCGAGCGGAGTCAGTGCGGCACCCCCGGCGAACACCGCGACGTTGTGCGGGCCCAGGGTTCCGTCGAAGCTCCGCCCGCTGTTGGTGACGTACACCGGACGGCCCGCGACCGGAACCGCGGACGCGGTCGCCGGAACCGGCACGGCGGCCAGCAAACCCAGACACACCAGCACACACCGCACCCGCATGGCACACCCCCCAGCTTGTGGAGTCCTTACCCCGCAACCTAGACAGGGCACGCGCGGACCACCGCCCCAGCGCGTGGCACCACCCCGCACCGGGTCAGGCGATGCTGAAGCCGCCGTCCACGGTGAGCACCACGCCGGTGACGTAGCCGGCGTCGGGCCCGGCCAGGTGCACGATCCAGCGCGCGATCTCCTCGGGCTCGCCGACCCGGCCGGCCGGGATGCGCGCGACGATGTCGGCGGTGAACGCCTTGTGCTGCTCCTCGGTG
>NZ_DASYTH010000423.1:0-13780 GCF_036002505.1 Actinophytocola sp.
CGAACAAGTTCGGCCCGCCCGGATGGCAGGAGGACCCGGAGTGGAAGGGTTGGTGGGGTCCCAACCCGCCGTTCCACACACCGACCTTCATCCTCACCCATCACCCGCGCCCGTCGATCGAGATGGAAGGCGGCACGACCTTCCACTTCCTCGACGCCTCGCCCGCCGAGGCGCTCAAGACGGCCCGCGAGGTCCGCGAACTCCTTGCTGCCGGGCTCATCGACCACATGCACACCGTCGTCGCGGACGACCAGGACGTACGCATCGGCGGCGGCCCCACCATCATCCAGCGGAGTCACGCATGTCACGTTCACCCGTGCGGGTGTCTGAATCGCCTCGGTTAGTCGTGTTCTCCCTGGTGGTGAGGCCCGTTGAGGGCTGAAAATCGGTGCTGGCTGCCCGTTGACGTCGGGGTTCCATGGTCATTGGAGGCCGTCGGCTAGTCGGACGCTGGGAGCTGTGCGGGCCCTTGATTGTTGCTTTGAGCACGCGGATTAGATTGGGTGATCGCCCAGGCTCCCGCGGGCAGCCGCTGAGACTCGACGATGACCCGCTCGGTGCTGCTGGCTGACCGGCTGGCCGAGCTGGGTGTGACCCGACTGGTGATGGAATCCACCTCCGACTACTGGAAACCGGTGTTCTATCTGCTGGAGGCACACGGTTTCGACCGCCACACTCCTGCTGTACTTCCTCGCCGCCGTGCTCACCTACCGCCTCGCACCCAACCTCGTCCCCGACATCTCCGGCCCCGGCGCCCTGGGCGGCCTCACCCCCGACGCCAGAGCCGAAACCCAATCGCATCGAATCGACCCCCACGTCGCCGACTTCGTCCTCAGCGCCCTCCTCAGCACCGTCCTGACCGCCGCCAGCGCTCTGTTCGCTCAACCAGCACGCCGAACAACCACGGTCGCAACCCGCAAGTTCTGATCACCAGCGAGGTCAGGTTCGTCCGCTGACATCCGCGCCCCGACATGGTCTAGGCCACGCCTGCTGCCGCCCGCATCAACGGGTCCGGGTACGGTCCGCCCTGCCGTCGTCCACACCGGAACGGCGGTCAGGAAGGAGCGGTCATGCGGCTGCGACTGCAACCCCGGGACACCACGTTCTTCGACCTGTTCACCGACGCCGGCACCAACATCAGCGCCTGCGTCGAGGTGCTGCGGGAATTCGTCACCGCCCCACCCGAGCGGCGCCCGGAGCTGGCGGCGCGGATGCACGAGATCGAGCACGCCGGCGACGAGACCACCCACACCATTCTCAACCAGCTCAACCGCGCCTTCATCACCCCGTTCGACCGGGAGGACATCTACCGGCTGGCCGGCCGCCTGGACGACGTGATCGACTTCATCGACGCCGCGGTCGATCTCGCCGCCCTCTACCAGGTCGGCGACCTGCCCGACGGCGTCCACAGCCAGGTCGACCTGCTCTGCCAGTGTGCAGCGCTGACCGCCGAAGCCATGCCGAAACTGGCCAAACCCAACGGGCTCGACCCGTACTGGGTCGCGGTGAACGAGCTGGAGAACCAGGCCGACCAGGTCTACCGGCAACTGCTGAAATGGCTGTTCAGCGGCGAAGTCGACACCCTGACCCTGCTGAAACTCAAAGAGGTCGTCGACCAGCTCGAGTCCGCCGCCGACGCCTTCGAACACGTCGCCGACGCCGTCCACACGATCGCGGTCAAGGAGTCCTGACCGTGGACCTCGCGGGTCTGGTCCTGCTCGTCGTGCTCGCGCTCGCCTTCGACTTCACCAACGGCTTCCACGACGCCGCCAACGCCATCGCCTCGGCCGTCTCCACCAAAGCCCTCTCGCTACGCGGCGCGCTGCTGCTCGCCGGGGCGATGAACCTGCTCGGCGCGCTGGCCGGCACCGGCGTCGCGGTCACCATCGCAAAAGGCGTCATCGCGACCCCCGCCCCCGAACACGGGGTAACCGTCATCATCGCCGCCGTCATCGGCGCGATCACCTGGAACCTGATCACCTGGTACTTCGGCCTGCCTTCCTCCTCATCCCACGCCCTGATCGGCGGACTGGTCGGCGCCGCACTCGCCTCCACCACCACCGTGCAATGGCAGGGCGTACTGAACAAGGTGGCGCTGCCGATGGTCATCTCCCCCACCGTCGGGTTCCTCCTCGGCTACCTCGTGATGACCGGCATGCTCTGGACCTTCCGCGCCGCCGACGCCCACCGCGTCGCCCGCGGCATGCGCCGCGCCCAGATCCTCTCCGCCGCCAGCCTCGCCTTCGGCCACGGCCTCCAGGACGCCCAGAAGAGCATGGGCGTGATCGTGCTCGGCCTGGTCATCACCGGCCACCAGACCGACTATTCGGTGCCGTTCTGGGTGATCCTGTCCTGCGCGCTCGCCCTCGGTCTGGGCACCTACGCCGGCGGGCTGCGAATCATGCGCACCCTCGGCCGCCGCATCTTCCCGCTCACCCCGCCCTACGGCTTCTCCGCCGAAATCTCCGCCGCCTCCGTGCTCTACCTCACTGCGTTCGTCTTCGCCGCGCCGATCTCCACCACCCACGTGATCACCTCCGCGGTCATGGGAGTGGGCGCCACCCGGCGGCGTTCCGCCGTGCGGTGGGCGGTGGCCGGCAACATCGTCACCGCCTGGGTGCTCACCCTGCCCGCGGCCGCAACCGTCGCCGCCCTCGTCTACACCATCACCCGCCTCTTCTGAGCACGTCACCAGCAACCGGGCGCACCGCCCGCAGACCGTCTGCTCCTGGTCACCCGCAAGGGTGCGAGGTGGCTTCGACCACGGCGCTGACCAGGCCAAATACCGAACATCGGACGTCACCGAATCCAGTGACGGTGATCGCCACCTGAGCACTACCCGCTCGCACTTGCCTACCGTGAAACCCATGCGCACCGCGTTCTACGAGCGACTGCAGCACCTGACCCCAACAGGTCGCCGACATGTGCGGCCTGGCCGCCGAGGCGATGCAGCAGGCCACCGACGCACTGCTGCGCGCCGACCTCTCGGCGGCGGTGGTGACGTCCACGGCCCGGCACGGCGACACCGGCTTGCCGACGTCGCGGCTTTCCAACCAGACGAGCTCATCGGCGTTGTCCCGGATGAGCTCGGCGACACGAAGGAGGACGCGAGCCCGCTCCCGGCCGCGCATGGCGGCCCACGGACCGCTGTCGAACGCCTCGCGCCGCGGCGGACACCGCGACGTCGACGTCCGCGGGGCCGGCATCGGCCACGGTCGCGATGACCCGCCCGGTGGACGGGTCGAGCACGTCGGCGCGATCGCCGGAGGACGCATCCCGCCAGGTCCCCGCAAGGTACAGCCATCCCTCGTCGACCGGGATGTTGTTCATGCTCGGTGGGTCCGTTCTCAGCTGTGCCGGCGGCAGGTGTCGACCAGGTGCACGCGGTAGGGCGCCAAACGAGGGGGTAGTGGGCGCCCTACCGCGCTCGGCCGCGCGAGGCCGGCCAGGTAACCGCGTCGCGCGGCGGGATTCGGTGACGTCGCCAGGTCCTTTCCCTGCTCTGGAATGGTCGGGGGCAAGGCTCACCCGAAACCCAACCCGGAGGGACGGGGAAATTACGGAGAACGCTACGGAGATTGACGCGGCTGCGCCGCCATCCAGGAGGCCACCTGGGTGCGGGACGTGAAGCCGAGCTTCGCCAGGATGTTCTCGACGTGGGACTCAACGGTCCGGGTGGCAATGACGAGGGTGGCCGCGATCTCCTTGTTGCTCATACCGCGGGCGAGGAACTCGGCGACCTCCCGTTCCCGCCGGGTCAGCCCACCCCGTTCGCCCGGCCGCGACCTGCGCACCCGCGCCTTCGCGGACTTCTCATCCAGTGCGTACCCGATCGCCTCGTCGAGCCCGAAGCCCGCCCCCGACGCGAAGGCCGCGTCAAACATCTCGGCCCCGATCGCCGCCCGGGCCCGTGCGGCGCAATGCTCATCGAACCCTTGGTAGGGGCTCATCTCGCCGACACGTGCGCCGCTGAGCCGCCAGACCGCGTTGGCGGCACCCAGCAACCGGGCGGCCCGTTGGTGGTCACCGCCGGAGGAAGCGCACCACGCCAGTGCCCCGAGGAGAAACGCGAGCAGCGTGCGGTCGGCCAGCCGGAGCGCGATGGCTTCTCGCAGCAGCACCGATGCCGCTGCACCCTCGCCGGCCCGCCATTGATGAACTGCAACCGCCCACAACGCGTAGCCCCGGGACCACCGCGCCTCGTACCGCTCGGTCAACGCGAGCGCCTCCTTGGCGGTGGCCGTGCCCCGCGGGTCATCGAGGAACAGGCGCACGGCAGCGAGCAGGATCAGCGCGTCGAACACCAGCAGCGGGTCGCCGGCCACGCGGTACCCGGTCAGTGCCCGCTCCAGCAGTTCGGCGCCACCGGACAGGTCGCCGGCGAAGAACGTGGCCATCCCGGAGCACTCCGCATTACCCGCACGCAGCAGTTCGTCGTCGAACTCCTCGGCCAGCGCGCGGTGCTCGGCCAGCATCCGCCGCGCGGAGTCGGCCTCGCCGATCTGGATCGCCAGGAACGACGCGGCATACAGTGCCCGCGCCCGCACCATCGTGGGCTCCCCGCTCAGCTCGAGCCCGCGCCGCAGGTACCGGTAACCCTCGAGCACCAGGCCTCCGCCGTACCAGAAGTTCCACAGCGCCCAGGCGATATCCAGCGCTTTGCTTGCCCGCTCGGGGGCGGACAGGCAGTACTCCAGCACCGATCGGAGGTTGGCGTGCTCGCGCCGCAGCCGGGCGATCCACTCCAGTTGCCGGGGGCCGAACCCCTCGTTCCGATATCGCCGAGCGAGGCCCACGTAATGCTCGACCTGCCGGGCTCGCACGTCATGTTCGCCGCCCTCACCGGCGAGCTTGGCCTCGGCGTACTCGCGGACCGTCTCCAGCATCCGGTACCAGGCATGACCCCCGAAGGTCCCGTCCTGTCGGGTGAGAACCGACTTGTCGACCAGTCCCGTGATGACATCGAGCATCTCGGCGTCGCCGGACTCGCAGACGTGCTTGGCGGCATCCAGGTCGAACCCGCCGGGAAACACCGACAGCTGCACCCACGACCGCTGCTCCTCGGGCGCGCACAGCCCGAAGCTCCAGTCGATCGTGGCCCTGAGCGTCTGCTGCCGGTGCTGCGCGGTGCGCGGCCCCGAGATGAGCAGACCGAACCGGTCATCGAGCCGCCGTAGGAGCTGCTCGGCCGACAGCACACGCAGGCGGACGGCGGCCAGCTCGATGGCGAGGGGGATGCCCTCCAGTCGCTGACAGATCCGGACCACCGCGGTCCGGTTGTCCGGGGTGAGCTCGAAACCGGGTTGCACGGCGACCGCGCGTTCGGCGAACAGGGTCACCGCGTCGAACGGGCTCGCACCCGCGTCGTCGTCCCGAGGGACAGGCAGCGGCTCGATGTGCAGAATGTGCTCGCCCTCCGCGTGCAACGCCTGCCGGCTGGTGGCGAGCACCCGGACCCGGCCGGCGGCCGCGAGCAGCTTCGCCACCAGCGCCGCACATTCGTTGACCAGGTGCTCACAATTGTCCAGCACGAGCAGCAGTTGCTTGTCCTCGAGATACTCCGCGAGCCCCGCCGCCGGGTCAGCGGTGGTGCGCAATCCGAGCGCCGTCGCCACGGTATTCGGCAGCAACGGTGGGTCAACCAGGTCGGCGAGCGGGACGAACCACACACCATCGGAGAACGACCTGCGCACACCGCCGGCAACCCGCAACGCCAGACGTGTCTTGCCTACGCCTCCCATGCCGGTCAACGTCACCAACCGAGCGGCGGACAGCAGGCGTTTCGCCGCCACCATCTCGCGCCGCCGGCCGACAAAGCTGGTCAGCTCTGCCGGCAGGTTGCCGACGCTCCGGCGCGGACTGGCGCGCACACCGGAAGTGTAGATTCGCGCGGCGTCACGCTCGCCGGTGCACCGCGGATCGCGGTCATCCCCGTCGAAGACCGGCACCGGGCCGCCAACCGGCCCGTGCTCCACATTGTCCACTGTGGACTCAGTGATGGCTCGAGCGAGATGTACCCGACCAGCAGCAGCGGCGGCTTCCACCCACCCGACGAAGTCATCATCCGGGAAGCCACCCGCAACCGCGCCGCCGGGCTCACGCTCCTGGACTACTCCGACTGCCCGACGAGGGTGATCGGCCAAACCTGCGCCGCCTGAACCCAACCGTAGATCCACCATTGTGGACAGTTGGTGCCGCGATCACGGTTCAATCACCGATGGCTGGTGGCCCAGCCAGTTGTTGATCCGCGGCCGGGACGGTCGCGCCGTTGGCCCTACGCCGTTTCGGTGAGCGGCACGGCGGAGTTACCGCCGCCAGTGGGCGCGCGCGGTAAGGTACCTCCCGTGCTACCGGACGGTGACAAGGGGTAGTTGGTGATGGGGTTGGGGTTGACCTGATCGAGCACGATGTGGTCCACCGGCCAAGCGGGCTGCTCGCCGTGGCGTAGCGAACGTGGGTGAAGGTGGGCGGTCTCGCAGAGCCGCAGTCCCGGACGAAGCCCGGGCACATGATGAAACCGTTGCCGTCGCCGCACATCGACGGGGCGGAACTTACCAGTGGTAGTGGCCCCCGCTCAGAATTTGTAGCTTGACCACCGGCGCGGCCGGCGGCGATGTGGATCTTTGTGATACTTGGGTTCACCGCTGATGAGAGCCATCATCATGATCGCGACAGACGCCGCTGTGTGCCGACTTCTCATGGCTCGAGATCGTTCGCGGCGGGCCGGGAGCTTGCCACATATGTCCAGAAAGGACTGACATGGCGGGACGGCGGTCGCGCCCGGTCACACTCAGCGATGTGGCCGCGCTGGCCGGGGTGTCGGTGTCGACGGCGTCCAAAGCGCTCAACGGGCGCGAAGAAGTGGCGGCCGCCACCCGGGACCGGGTGCTGGCCGCGGCGGACAAACTGTCCTTCCAGCCGGCCATGGTTGCCAGGGGACAAAGTTCCGGCCGGACGAGAACCGTCGGACTGATCAGCGACGAGGTGGCCGGGCGGCCCACGTTCCCGATCCTGCTCGGGGTGGAGAACGCGCTCAGCGACAAGGAGATGTCGGTGCTGCTGTGCGACACCCAAAGCGACCCGACCCGCCGGCAGCATTACATCCGCACGCTGCTCGCCCACCCGGTGGACGGGTTCATCGTGGTCGGCGACGGCAGCAACCGGCGGGCTTCGCTCACCCGCCACATCCCGGTGCCGGTGGTCTACGTCTACGGTGAGTCCACCGACCACCGGGACCTGTCCGTGCTCGCCGACGACACCGATGGTGGGCGGCTCGCCACCGAGCACCTGGTTTCGTTGCACCGCAAGCACATCGCACACGTCACCGGCCCGCCGAACAACCGCGCCGCGCGCGACCGGGCCGCCGCCCTCCGCACGGTGCTGGACGAGGCGTGGCTCGCCCTGGTCGGCGAGCCACTCTTCGGCGAATGGTCCCAGACCTGGGGCCGGCACGCCGCCAAGATGCTCGCCACCACCTACCCGAACCTCGACGCGATCTTCTGCGGCAACGACCAGATCGCCGCCGGCGTCGCGCAGGCACTGCAAAATCTCGGCGCCCTGATACCCGACGACATCGCCATCGTCGGCTACGACAACTGGGAGGTCTTCGCCGCCGACTGCCAACCCCCACTGACCACAGTGGACCTCAACCTCCAGCAGCTCGGGACCACCGCGGTCACCGAGCTGCTCGCCGCGCTCGGCGGCCGGCAGCGTCACGGCGTCATCCGCCAACCCTGCCGGCTCGTCGTTCGCGAGTCCACCGGCCCGCCACCATCATTCGAATGATGGTCATCCCGCCCGGCGCCTTCGGCCACGTAGGCGGGGTGAAACTGACCGGCAGGGCGGACAGGCCGCGCATCAGCATGGAGGGCCGCCACACGAGGGCGTCGGGGGGCCACCGATCTTTCGCAACCGTGAAGCAATCTCAACATTTTCTTGGCGGACTGCGTCAAACGGTTCAACACCTACGGCGCTCGCGACCAGAAATGAACGTACGGGCGGCGGTGTGGTGACGCCGCCCGAACCGGGAGGGAGCTCTCGGATCCGTGCGGCGGTGGTGCGGTCGGAGAACCCGTGGGATGCGGCACATCCGCCGGCCGGCCGGACGTGCCGGGATGGGAGCCTGCGGCGGGCCAGTGGGATGGGACCGGGGTGCGCCGGAAAGGTGGTGTCGCGGGCGCGGGATCTCCCGACCTGTCGCCGCGCAGAGTGGCACAGTACCCGGCGACGTTGTCCTCGCCGCCGGCGGCGGAGACCAGAGCCGTGAAGGCGGGAAGGCGCCTGATCACCTGGCGACGGCAGCGTCCCAGTTGCCGCGACCAGCAGCTCATGCAGGCTCCCACACCCGCCCGGTCGAACTGGGCGGCGAGCCCGCGCAGCCCCCGGTAAGCGGCGGTGCGCACCGCACCCGCGCGTCTACCCAGCACCCGAGCGACGGTGGCCACATCCAAGCCCACGACCACCCACGGCAGCACGGCCTCGGCCTGATCCCGCGGCTGGCGCACGATCAGCGCCAGCGCCGCGTCGGTCGACATCGCCTCGGCCGCCGAACCGGGCGGCGTCGGCCGTCCCCGGCAGTTCGGCCAAATGCTCCACCTCAGCGTCCACGGCGACGGGACGCCTGCGCCGCTGGCGGAGCGGATCCATGGCTCGAGGCCGCGCGATCGTGGTGGCCCGGCCACGAAAGCCGTCCGCATCACCACGGAAAGCCGCCAGGTCCCGAGCGATCTGCAGCCACGCCTCGGCGGCGACGTCCTCGGCCTCGGCACCCACCAGCACGCGCAGATAGCGCAACAGTCCCGGCTGCACCGCCCGGTACAGCAGCCGAAACCCCCCTGGCTCCCGAGCCGCGCATCCCGAACAGCCATAGCCAGATCCGGCTCCGTCACGGAACCGGATGACGACCGCCGGCCGGCCGTGGTCGTCTCCTGGTCTGTCATCGACGCGCTCCACGAAGAGATGACGGGACTTCTGACCGCTGCGGACCGGTTCGGTCAAATCATGGACACCGGCGAGGGCACGGCTATGACGCGCGTCGTTCCCCGAGCTGGCGGTGTGACGGATTCGCGGCACCTGACGCTGAGAGATGTTGAGAGATGAGCCCGCACCGTTTTCGCCGCATCGACCGGCAGACCGCTGAGCAACACCCCACTGGCGCGCCAACACCATTGCCTACCCACTGACCAGGGGATCTCCCCCGGGGCGGGCGGCGGTTCCCCCCGGCCACCGCCCCGCCCCAATCTCGTAAGCCCGCTTACCGGCCCGGCGAACTGTGTTGAACAGACAACTGTCCATTATGGATGTTGATCGTTCGGATGAGAGTTCCTAAGCTTGATGACGCGGCGGAGTTCGTTCCGTCGATGAGAGGCGGTAAGAGTTGTCTGGCGCGGGGCCATCCTGATGGCCACAGTGGACAGTGAAGTGGAGCTGGTACCGTTGCGGACCGCGTTCGACGTCGTGTGGCGCGGATATGACCGTCGCCAGGTCAAGGAGTTCGTACGTCATGCGGAGGCGGAGTCGCGGCTGACCACCGCCGACCGGGATACAGCGACCGCCCAAGTGGAGGAGTTGGCCGCTCAGCTGGAGGAGTTGCGTTCCGAGAACCGCCGCCTGCGGGCGAAGCTGGACCGGGTCTGCCATACCCCGATCGAGCCGGATGCCCTGACCGAACGGCTGAGCCGGATGCAGGAACTGGCCAGAGACGAAGCGGCGGAGATCACCGCACGGGCACAGGCCGCGGCCGAGGACACCTGGGCCAGCGCCGAACAAGCCGGCCTTCGGATGCAGGAGCGCTACCAGCGGCTGATCGCCGAACTCGACGTGCAGCGCCTGGAGATGCAGGCCGAGCACCACCAGCTCATCAGCTGCACCCGGGCCGAAGTCAACGCGATGACCAACCAGGCCGAGCAACATCGCCGGCAACTCGACCAGCAGGCCGCCCTCCGGCGGCAGGAGGTCGAGAATGACTTCGAGATCGCCATGGCGGCTCGCCGCACCGACACCATGCGAACCTTGGCCGAGCGCGTCGCCGCCGCCGAAGCCCAGGCCCGGAAGATGCTCGACGACGCGCGGCGCGAAGTGACCGCGCTGCACCAGGTGCGGGACCATGTTTTCGCACAGCTCGACGACACACATCAACTCCTCGCCGACGCCCTGCCCCGGCTGCACCCCCAACCCGGAGAACCCGCCGAGCCGTCCGACGAAGACACCCCACCGGTACCGGCCCAGCGAGACCACACGACCAAAAATCCAAACCCCGCCCGCCATCCCGCGTCCAACACCGAAACACACAATGTCGCCGCAGCGAAATTGTGAAACCCCAGCATGCAGTCGCTCGGCACCGTCATATCCTGAACGCATTCGCGTATAAAGCCACACTTCGCCGACCATGAAGCTGCAATTGCCTGGGCACAACGCATCGGTGTAGGCGGCGATCAGGAACTGCTGACGAAGGCGCGCAATGCCGGCTTGTCCGGCATCAGCCGTGACGAACTGGTCAACGCGTTGCCGCGGCAGGCGTCCTGACCGGCGGCCCGGTGCTGGTGGCCACGACGGCGTAACCCAGCACGTCGTCGTCCTGGGCTACGCCCGTGCCTTCCGGGCGCCACCGGTTGAGCCGTACCACGCCTTCCGGTGTCGGCTGCCAAGGGCCGAGCAGAGCGGCGAACTCGGCCCGCGTGCGATCCACGAACGTGATGCCGGCATCGGCGAGGATCTTCTTCCCGGCGGTGATGAGCTCTGGACTGAGGCCATCGCCGCTGCCGTGCGAGGCGGCCAGCATGCTGCCGCCGGCGAGCCGATCGTGATATTCCGAAAGAGCCCGCCGGGGATCGTCCGCATCGCAGATGCAGTGCAGCACCGCGACGGCCAGCACTCCCACCGGCCGCTTCAGGTCAAGCACCCGCGACGCCCGGGGTCCGAGCACACTCCGCACGTCACACGCATCGGCCTGGATGACCCCGATCCTGGGATCGCCGCCGATGCTCAGCTCGACGTTGGCCGTCACGATCGGGTCATTGTCGACGTAGACCACCCGGCCCGCGGGGTTCACGGCGTGCACGATCTCGTGAGCCGGCCCGACGCTCAGCAGCCCGGAGCCCAGATCGAGGAACTGATCAATGCCCGCGTCGAGCATGTGCAGGGCCGACCGGCGAAGAAACGCCCTGTTCTCCAGCGCAAAATCCCGGTACGCAGGGACGACGGCGAGAAGGTGCTCGGCGACCTCGCGGTCAGCCGCGAAGTTGTGCCCGCCACCGAGCACATAATCGTAGACCCGTGCTATTGCCGGCGTGGCCTGGTCTGCCCGGGGGGTGGAATACGGAGTAGTCATCAGGCTACGGCCTCGAAAGCATCCAGCTCGCCACTGAGCCGCCGGACATGCATGGTCAGCAGCGGCCGGCGGGTCATGCCGAGGGCGGCCATGCGCTCGGCCATCGGATGGTCACCCAGCTCCACCCGCCCGTAGCCGCGACCGAAATGCGTTCCGTGGGCGATCATCGGAGCCACGCCACGCAGCAGCACCCCGGCCTGCGCACCGTGATCGAGCCGGCTCCAGGTGTGGGTCTTGCTCCGCATGCGGAACGGCACGCTGATCCGCCCGGCCCGCACGCTGGCCCGCATGACGAACGTGTCACCGTCGTACACCGTGACCGACGCCGACGACCCGCGGAAGATGAGATCAGATCGCATCAACCATTTCGGCAGCGCCCACAAATCCTGCCCGACCTCTCGCGTCAGCTCCCCGGTCACCGGCAGGTCGACCGTGTACAGGCCGACCCGGTTGCCGGGCCCCCGAGCCAGCAGCGCGACGCCGACCTCGTCGTAGCTGCCCAGCTCCCATGGGCCGTAGTGCACCAGCATGAGCACGCTCAATGCCCGGCCGGCCACGGTGAACGGGCGCAGACCCGCGCCCGCCAAGCATCTCGCCGCCTCCACCGGGCGCGCCGTGAACACCGCCGTCGCCAACTCCGCGTCCCTGATGTAGACCGGCAGCGTGATCGTCTCGCCCTGGCCACGCCAGGTCTTCGCCGCGACGAGCTCACCCAACTCGATGCTCCCATGGCCATTCCATCCGGCGGTTCACTCTAACCCGTAGATCACGGAATGCCGTCGCCGGGGTTCCGGCCGTTCGAGTACGCCGGGCGACCCGGCTACTCAGAATCCACGGGTCAGACCCGCCAACCACAGAAGTCCGACCTCCGACCCGATTCTTCAGTGCGCCACATTCTCCGCGTTGCTGCCGCCCTGTCGGGAATGTACGGTGACAGCCCCTACGGCGTGTCCGGACTGGTGAGGTGGCGGCGTGACCGTGTTGATGGCACTGGAGGGAACCGCTACCGGTGTCGTGCTGGCCGTGCTGGCCGTGCTGGTGCTCTGCTGGTGAGGGACCCGAAGAGCGTGCCGCAGCGGGCGGTCACGATGGCCGTCGGATCGTTCATCTGACCGTGGTGTTCGGAAGGGCCGCGACCGGGCCACCATCCTCGGACTGCCGCCGACGGCGACCCGGCTGATGCAGCACCTGGGCGTGCTGGGTCGCGAGCTTGTCAAGTTGTCTGTGTAAGTTGATCTAGAAAATTGTTTAGCCGAGGTAGGGGTTGAGGCGTTCGGGGTAGTGGAGGCCAGCGCGCCGAGGGCTTGTTTCCAGCCTTGGACGACGGCGCCTTCGACGAGTCGGCGGGGGCTCGTCGTTTGCTGGGAGACAGGCCTTTTTCTTTCATGCGTTGGCGTTGGCGTTTGTCTTCGACGTCCTCAAGGCAGCTGGGCTCAACCCCAGGATTGGACACCCCGAGAGCTGCGGCACAGCTTTGTGTCCCTGCTCTCTGATGCCAAGGTGTCGATTGAGGTGATCTCGTGTCTGGTCGGCCACAGCGACACTACGGTGACCGAGGGGGTCTACCGCCACCAGCTCCGTCCGGTCGTCGAGGAAGGCACCAGCGAGATGGACCGCATCTTCCCCAACGCGCCGGCATAGTGTCGTCACCACCGACAGGTCAGGTTCCCCGTCCACAGTGAAGGTGGACGGGGACTGACCTGCGTAACCTCACGACCGCCTGACCGCTGATCAGTAAGATCCGTACTCACGTTTCAACAGACCCGAGCGCAGATGATGGTTCTATCGTTAGGGGTCGGATTATCAGATTGACGTCATACAACGTCGCAACGGCTTCCAACTTCCGCAGCGTCGCAGGCTCTAGCGCAACATCGACCATCAACTCGGCCTGGTCATTGAATCGGTTGAACCCCCATGACCCAACATCCCCGTTCATCATAATGAGAGCCCCAACTGCGTCATTAAGTGCATGTCCTCCGAACCCAACCGGAGGCGGGGCAAAATTTGACGAAACATGCCCAGCCCTGTTGGCCGATCGGATGGATTCCAAGACTTCTTCGAGCAATTCCCGGTCCGACCTTCCCGGGCCAGTAGCGACCAGCGCGCCTTCGGCCTGATTCAGGATCTCAGAAACCTTGGGCTCAATATGAGGCCAGAAGGTGGAGAACACAAGTTCTAGGTGATCAGCCGCGAGCGGCTTCGATCGAGCGTTATTGATGGCCGAAACTATGCGACGGACCCCCTGGGCGTCTAGCGGCTGTGCCTGGAATTGCCCCAGAGGCAGAGCAACGTCCGTTGGTGCCAGATCTAAGGTCACGACCGTCGTGGCGGTGGTGAGGTCGAGCCACCGCTGGTACCCGGACACCCCGCCGGCGCCGGGCAGGGTCAGCCGGAGATCGCCGGCGGGCTGGTAGGCCAGCTCGCCGGCCGGGTTGCCGAGCATCGTCTGGT
>NZ_DASYTH010000424.1:0-19536 GCF_036002505.1 Actinophytocola sp.
GCGAGGAAGGCGTCCTTTCTCACGCCCAGCGTGAGGAAAGCGTCCTTCGTCGCACGACTTCGCCAGCCACTGGAGTACCTGGCGTCACCACAGTCCCATCAGCAAACAGCAACCACTCAGGTGATCTTGAAACAGCCGTGGCGGCGCTGTGGCCGGTCGCGAATGACGCGGCGCAGCATCAACAGGGTCTTGCTCAGCTCACCCTTGGGCTCGGGTTCCGGCTCCCGCATGAACTCCAGGAACTTGCAGGCCGCGGACTCGACCAGTGTGGCGTCGGTGGTCTGGTCCGGATCCAACTCGTCGGTCTTCGCCGCGACCGCCTCGACGTCCACCCCGAGCGCCCTCGAACCAGCACGTCAGACGTGGTACGTGGGCGATCTGCCGAGCCCCTTGCGGTGGATCTGCCGAACGTTCACAGCCGACCGGCGAGGCGGGCGAGCTTGAGGCTCAAATGCAGGGCGAGGCGTTCGTCGCCGTTTTTGAGGTTGGTGGTGGCGAGTTCTTCGATGCGCTGCAGGCGGTAATAAAGCGAGGTTCGGTGCAGGCGCAGGACCTTGGCGGTGGCGACCGCGCTGCCGGCGAGGTCGAGGTAGGTTTCCAGGGTTTCCAGTAACACGTGGTTTCCGGGGTCGGAGAGCAGAAGCTCGATTCCGGGGTGCAGGTCGTCACCGGACAGGCCGCGGAGCATCCGGTACACGCCGAGCTTCTCCCAGGCGGCGGTGGGGCCGAAGCCGGGAATGCGCGCGGTGACCTCGGCGGCGTGCAGCGCCTCGCGGTAGGCGGAGGCGGCGTTCACCAGCGACGGCCGGGCGCGGCCGACACCGACCACGACCGGAATGTCGATCATGCGGTGCAGGTCGACCGGCTCCCCGGTGACGATCAGCACCCCATGGTCGTAGCGAACCAGGTGCAGCGGGTGGCGGGAGGCGAACCGGAACCGGACGGCCAGCAGGCCCCGCTCCAGGGCGAGCCGAACCGCGTCGTGCGGCTCGCCGAGCGGCCGCGCCACCAGCACGGTCACCGCCTCGCCCTGCGGGAAGCCCGCCTCGAACAGCGTCCGCGCGGCCTGCAGGTCGCCGCCGAGCACGCCGGTCACCGCCTCCAGCTCCCGCCGTGCCGCGAGCCCGGACATCAGGCTGTTGTGGAACAGCGCCAGCGCCAGCCCGGGCGCCGCCTTCGCCGCGGTCATCACGTCCTCATCGGACATCGGCGGCCCGCTGTCGATCATCCAGAGGAACCCGAGCAACCGGCCCTCGTGCCGCGCCGGCACGCACACCCGGGGCAGCAAGCCCAGCCCGGTGGCCGCCGGAACCCGAAGCGCCCCAAGGGAGTCGAAGATCCCCGCGGCGCGCAGCCACCGCCGCACCTCGGAAGTGGTATGCCGGCGCAGGATCGAGTCCCGCCGCACGTCGTCCATCGGCTCGGTCTGCTCGCTGTAGGCGATCACCCGCTGCAGGTGGTCCTCCAACAGCACCGGCCGGCCGAGCCGCAACGCCAGCTCCTCGATCACGTTCTGCAGGTCCTCTGACATATGCGTCCTCCGCAGGGCTGGAGAGCAGGCGTTTTCGTCAGATGTCGGAATTCTCCGGTATGCCTTCTCTACAGCGGATTGATGATGCTGGTCAAGGCCCGGGGTTAGCTCCGCCTGTGACCCGCCACACGCCGCTGATTTCCGCCCTGCTCTCCGCCGCGGCACTCGTGTCCGGCTTCCTGACGACCCCGGTGGCGAGCGCCGCCCCGGACACCCCCGAGCTTCCGTGGCAGGCCGACCACTGGCCGCAGCACCAGCCCTGGCAGGACGCGCACGGCGGCACCGCGCGAATCCAGGCCGCCGCCGGGCTTCCGGGCCCGATCGACCCGCAGAACTGGGCCAACCCGGACAACATGACCTGGGCCGACTACCTGAAGGTGCCGGGCACCAACTGGGTCGACCCGTCGAAGAAGGGCTCGATGCGCACGTTCCGCGGCGCGCTGGTCCTCGCCGACTACCCCAACCAGCAGTTCGTGGTCACCCAACCGCAGGGGTCGAGCGTGTTCGGCAACCCCACCGCCGAGGCGCACGACATCCCGCGCGACCAGGTTGCCCAGTTCTACCAGGACTTCCTGAACAAGCCGCAGGCGCTCAACCACGGGCACACGCTGCACGAGTACTGGATGGAGGACTCCGGCGGCCGCTACGGCGTGGAGCTGACCGGGTTCGGCCCGTACACGATGCCGGGCAAGGACCACGAGTATGCCATGGAGTTCCAGGCCGGCACCGGCTGCCCGGCCGGCGACTCGTGCAACAGGAACATCTGCACCGACGCCCGCACCGCCTGGGTCAACGCGGTCGGCCCGGAGGTGCCCGCCGGCTTCGACTTCGTGTTCTACCTCTCCGCCGGGCAGGACGAATCCTTGACGTGGCAGGAGTTCGGCCCGATCAAGTTCGAGAACAAGGAAGACGTGACCGACGCGTTCGGGCCGCCGGACGAGAACCTGCCGAACTGGGTGCGGACCCGGTACGTGGAGTGGACCTCCTGGGCGTCCGGCTCGTCGATCTGGCCGAACGCCGGCGGCGGCGCTGTCATCTACGCCCACGAGTTCAGCCACATCCTCGGCATCGGCGACAACTACAACAACCCGTTCGCGATCCCGGTGCGCCGGGCCTACACCGGGATCTGGGAGATGCTCAGCCGCGGCTCGTTCAACGGGCCGGGCGGGCCGCACACCCGGTTCCTGATCCCGCCGACCGCGGGCGCGTCGATGGGCGCGCAGCACATGCTGCGCAACAAGATCAAGCTCGCCATGGTGGACGAGCAGAACGTGCTGCGGCTGTCCCGCGAAGCGCTTGCCCAGTCCGGCGTGGTGGTCGCCACGGTGACCGCGCGCGAGATCAACCCGGCGGCCAACCAGCTGTCCGGGATCAACATCGCGCTGGGCACCGGTGACCTCGCACCGGCCTGCAACGTCAACACCGAACCGCTGTGCGACGGCCGCGGCTACCAGAACTACACCGTCGAGGTCGTCGACCGGATGGGCAGCGACTCGTTCACCCCGGACCACGGCGTGCTGCTGGCCAAGACGAAGGACCAGGACAACGCGCCGTTCGAATGGATCGTCGACGCGAACCCGCAGGACATCGGGATGACCGACTTCGTGCGGCCGGACGGCACCCACGTGCCGATCACCATCGGCGACTACCGGCAGCTGTCCGACGCGCTGTTCCACGCCGGCACCGACTCCGGCAGCGAGTTCGAGTACGTGGATGCGGCCAACCGGTTGCACTTCTACGTGCTGAACATCCAGCGTGATCAGCAGGGCGTGCTGTCCTACACGGTGGCGATCCGCTCGCTGACGGCTCCGGCCCGCAGCGGCGCGGGGTGCAGCTCGCGGCCACCACCGCCCGGGCGGACGGCAGCGGCCTGGCCAACTGCTCGTTCCCGCTGATCAACACGGGGCAGATCGCGCCGCCGCAGCAGACCGGGCACCCGGAGGACGTCAGCGCCTACCTCAGGGGCGACGTGTACCGGCTGTCGGCCACGGTGGAGGGAAGTGGTTGGACCACCTGGCTGCCCAACCAGCTGGCCACCGCGAGTGCCGGCAAACCGGTGCAGGTTCCGGTCTACGCCAAGCAGAACACGCCGGGTTCGAAGCTGGTCCGGGTGAACCTCACGGCTACCTCGGAGAGCGACCCGACGAAGACGTCCACCGCGACCTGTTACACGTTCGGCAATTGGTTGAGGGCGATGAATGCCCCTTCAGTGCGGCAAGGGCTTGCAGATCAACAACATGCTGAGTTGATCTTGCAGGAGGTGCGAGGAACGCAACGTGACGTTGCTTTCCTTGCCGGAAGTGAACGTGACGTTGCTTGCCTTCTAAGGCATCAACGTGACGTTGCTTCCCTCCGGCCCGCCTGCCACGTCGACGAGCCCGATCACCCAAGTGATCAACTTATTGCTCGGCAAGCCCCAACCCTTGAATGGGGCATTCATAGCTTTCCCAGTCCGGTGAGCGTCCACGTGCTCGGCCCCGCGGCCAGCGACGTCCGGGACAGCGGCGCGATGTCGATGCGCCAGAAGGACTCCGGGGTGGCCCGGATCGCGTGGACCAGCACCGCCTTGATCACCGACGGGTGGGTCACCACGGCGACCCGTTGGTGCACGCTGGGAAGCTCGTCCAGCCAGGCGCCGGCCCGGGTGACCAGGTCCATAATGGACTCACCGCCGTGCGGGGCGGCGGTCGGGTCGCTGAGCCAGACCTGCACCGCGTCGGGCTCGGCGCCGGTGAGCTCCTCCAGGGTCCGGCCCCGCCACGTGCCGTAGTCGCACTCGCGCAGCCGCTCGTCGATCTCCGGCTCCAGGCCGAGCATCTCCGCGGTCTGCCGGCAGCGCAGCTCCGGGCCGCTGAGCGCGCGGTGGATCCGCGGCAGGGGACCGGCGGTGCCGGTGACCGGAAGCGGCTCGTCGCCGGGGAACGCGGTGTGCCGGGTGGCGGCCGTCGCGGCGTGGCAGATCAGCTCGACGCGGGTGGTCATCCGGCTCCCCCGGGTGGTACGTTCCGATGACCCCGATGGTACGAGGAAGCCGGTGCGAAACCGGCACGGCCGCGCCACTGTGAGTGCGTCCCCGCGCACGAGTCAGACCCCGCGCCATCGAAACGCTCCACGAGTGGGCCGCGTGAGCCCGAGGAGGTTGGCCATGTCGCAGGCCGTTGTGCTGCCCGCGCCGGTTCCGTTGCGCATCCCGGTCCGGGAGATCCTGCCGTACGCGATCTTCGCGAGCGTGCTGCTGTTGCTGGTGCTGTACTTCGTCGGCGCCGAGCAGGGCGCGCTGTCGGTGTTCTCCGGGACCTACGTGCACGAGCTGGTGCACGACGGCCGGCACCTGCTCGGGTTCCCGTGCCACTGACCCTGACCATGCGGACCCTGTTGGTGTGGGGCCTGCTTTCCGGGCTGCTGGCGGGAGTTCTGGCCCTCGGGTTCTCTGAGGCGTTCGGCGAGCCGCCGGTCGAGGTGGCGATCGCCTTCGAGGACCAGGGCGGCGCCACCCACGAGCACGGCACGGACACCGGGCAGCCGGCCGCCGACGAGCCGGTCAGCCGCGGCGTGCAGCGCACGATCGGGCTCGCCGTCGCGACGTGCCTGTTCGGCACCGCGCTGGGCGGTCTGTTCGCGCTGGGCTTCGCCTTCGCCTACGGCCGGATCGGCCGGCTGACGCCGGGATCGACGGCACTGCTGCTGTCCGCGCTGGGGTTCGGCACGGTGTTCCTGGTGCCGTTCCTGACCTACCCGGCGAACCCGCCCTCGGTGGGCAACCCGGCCACCATCGGCCAGCGGACCGCGGCCTACTTCGCCATGATCGCGATCTCGGTCGCGCTGGCGGTGGCGGCGAGCTATGCGCGGCAGCGGCTGGCCGAACGGATCGCCGGCTGGCACGCGGTCGTGGTGGCCGTTGTCGGCTACGTCGTGGCGGTCTGGGCGGCCGGTGCGCTGCTGCCGAGCTTCCACGAGGTGCCGGAGGGTTTCCCGGCTCAGGCGCTCTGGGAGTTCCGGGTCGCCTCGCTCGGCACCCAGGCGGTGCTGTGGGCGGGCATCGGCATCGCGTTCGCACTTCTGCTGGAGCGCGCGGAGCAGCGGGCCACGAAGCGGGCGACCGACGCCGGGCTCGCCGCCGGGTGAGTGTGCACATAGGACGCGTGCACGTCGCCGGTGACGAACCCGTCCGCGCCACCGGGCCACCGCCAGGCCGGCGCCGCGCCGTGCGCCGGGGTGACCGTGGTGCGGTGGAACTCGTGCCCGGTCAACCGGGAGCCGGCGGCGTGCAGCACGGAATCCGTGGGCGCCACCACATCCCGGTAGCTGAGCGTGAGCGTGCTGGTCATCCGGGCCTCGGCGTCGAGCACCCCGCACATCGGTTCGCCGTCAAGGGTTCTGGCGAGGTAGAGCAGCCCGGCGCACTCGGCCTGCACCGGAACCCCGGCGACTCGCACCGCCTGGCGCAGTGCGGTGTTGCCGGACAGCTCCGCCGCGTACTGCTCGGGGAACCCGCCCGGTAGCACGATTCCGGCCGTGCCCCCGGGCAGCGCGCCGTCCCGCAGCGGATCGACGAGGGCGACCTCGGCACCGGCCGCGCGCAGCAGCTCGACGTGCTCGGCGTAGCCGAAGGTGAAGGCCGATCCGCCGGCCACCGCGATCACCGGCCGGCCCGGCACCGGCTCGATCTCGGGCTCCCAGCGGGGGAACACGTTCGACTGACCCAAGTGGATGATCGATTGGAGGTCGACCGCGGCGGCGACCAGCCCGGCCATCGCGTCCACGGCCCGCAGCGCGGCCGCCCCGTGCTCGGCGGCGGTGACCAGCCCGAGGTGCCGCGACGGAACGTCCACATCGGAATGCCGGCGCAGCACCCCGAACACCTCGAGGCCGACTTCCGCGCAGGCCTCGCGCAGCACCGCCTCGTGCCGGTCCGACCCGACCTGGTTCAGGATCACCCCGGCCAGCCGCACCTCGGGCCGGTAGGTGCGGAAACCATGCAGCAGCGCGGCCAGGCTCGCGCTGTGCCCGCGCGCGTCCACCACCAGCACCACCGGCGCGCCGAGCAGCCGTGCGACGTGGGCGGTTGAGCCGAACCCGTCCGTCCCGATGCGACCGTCGAACAGGCCCATGACGCCCTCGACGACGGCGACGTCCGCGCCCTGCGAGCCGTGGGCGAACAGCGGGCCGATCAGAGATTCGCCCACCAGCACCGGATCCAGGTTCCGCCCCGGCCGCCCGCTGGCCAGCGTGTGGTAACCGGGATCGATGTAGTCCGGCCCGACCTTGAACGGTGCCACGGCGTGCCCGCGCCGGCGCAGCGCCGCCATCAGCCCGGTAGCCACCGTGGTCTTGCCCGCGCCCGAGGCCGGTGCCGCGATCACAATCGCCGGCGTCACCACTCGATTCCCTTCTGCCCCTTGATCCCGGTGTCCATCGGATGCTTGATCTTGGTCATCTCGGTGACCAGGTCGGCCGCCGCGACGAGCTCCGGCGCCGCGTCCCGGCCGGTGATCACCACGTGCTGCTGGCCGGGCCGGTACACGAGCGTGCTGACCACTTCGGACACATCGATCCAGCCCCACTTCAGCGGGTAGGTGAACTCGTCGAGCACGTACAGGGTGTGCCGCTGCTCGGCAAGCCGCCGGGCGATCTCCCGCCAGCCCTCGCGGGCGGCCTCGGCGTGGTCGGTCTCGGTGCCCTGCTTGCGGCTCCACGACCAGCCGGCGCCCATCTTGTGCCACTCCACCGGTCCGCCCTGCCCGGTCCGCTCGTGTACCTCGCCGAGCGCGAGCAGCGCCGCCTCCTCGCCGACCTTCCACTTGGCGGACTTGACGAACTGGAACACGCCGATGGACCAGCCCTGGTTCCAGCCGCGCAGCGCCAGCCCGAACGCCGCGGTCGACTTGCCCTTCATCTCTCCGGTGTGGACGATCAGCAGCGGCCGGTTGCGGCGCTGCTTCGTGGTCAGCCCGTCATCCGGCACGCTCTCCGGTTTCCCTTGCGGCATCACGCACTCCGGCGCATCGCGTGCACCACGCCGGTGACCCGCTCGGCGGACAGCTCGTCCAGCCGCACGCAGGCTCCACCCAGCGCCTCGGCGATCCGGTGTGGCAGTCCGAGCCGTACCGGCCCGTGCTCGCAGTCCACCACCACGCTCGCCACGCCGTCCGCGGCGAGCATCCCCGCGGCCCGGATCGCGTCGTCCACCGGGTCTTTGGTGATCGGCACCGTGGCCCGGCCGTCGGTGACCAGCACCAGCAGGGCGCGCCGGTGCGGATCCCGCAGCCGCTCCACGGCCAGGGTGTGCCGGGCCCGGAGCAGCCCTTCGGCGAGCGGGGTCGAACCTCCACAGGGCAGCCGGCGCAACCGGGCGACCGCGGCCTCCACCGAGGACGTCGGCGGCAGCGCCAACTCCGCCGTGCCGCCGCGGAACGTGACCAGCCCGACCTTGTCCCGGCGCTGGTAGGCGTCCAGCAGCAGGGAGAGCACCGCGCCGGTGACCGCGGACATCCGGCTCCGCGCCGCCATCGAGCCGGACGCGTCCACGGCGAACAGCACGAGGTTGCTCTCCTTGCCCTCGCGCACCGCCCGCCGCAGATCCGGCGGGCGCAGCAGGAGCCCGGCGCCGGTGCGGCCGCGGGTGCGCTGGTGCGGGGCGGCCGCGGTGAGCGTGCCGACCAGGTGCAGCCCGGCGCCCCGGCCGGGGGCGGCCCGCAGTGTCCGGCCGAAGGTGGAGCGGGCCTTCGAGCGCCGGCCGGGGGCGCCCTCGCCGAGCCCGCGGAGCTCGAGCAGGCGGGCGCGGAACGCCGGCCCGGGTGTGGCGACCCGGGGTTGCGGCGCGCCACCGTTTCCGTCCACAGTGGACTGATCGGGTGCGCCGCCTGGGCCGCCCGGGCCTGGGCCGTCCGGTTCGTCGTCCGGCGGCGGGCCGGGGTCGTCGCGATTGGCCTCGCCGGCGGCGTCGGTGAGCGCCTGCTGCAGCTGGTCCTCGTCGATTCCCGGCTCGTCAAAGGGATCCCGGCGCCGGCGGTGCGGCAGGGCCAGCCGGGCGGCCGCTTCCACATCCCGCTCGCCAACCGTGTCCGCCGCGTGCCAGGCCGCGTGCGCCACCGCGGCGCGGGCCAGTACCAGGTCCGCGCGCATGCCGTCGACGTCGAACGCGGCGCAGAGCGCGGCGATCCGGCGCAGCTCGGCGTCCGGGATTCGCACCGCCGGAAGCGCCGCCCGGGCGGCCGTGATCCGGTCGGCCAGCGCGGCGTCCGATGTGGACCACCGGCCGGCGAAGGTGTCCGGGTCGGCCTCGAAAGCCAGCCGGCGGCGGATCACCTCGGTGCGGCTGTCCACGTCGCGGGCCGCGCGCACCTCGACGGTGAGCCCGAAGCGGTCCAGCAGCTGCGGCCGAAGCTCGCCTTCCTCCGGGTTCATGGTGCCCACCAGCAGGAACGACGCGGCGTGCGAGACCGAGACACCCTCCCGCTCGACGTAGGCGCGGCCCATCGCGGCGGCGTCCAGCAGCAGGTCGACCAGGTGGTCGTGCAGCAGGTTCACCTCGTCGACGTAGAGCACGCCGCGGTGCGCCGCGCAGAGCAGGCCGGGCTGGTAGGAGCGCACGCCCTCGGTCAGCGCCCGCTCCAGGTCGAGCGACCCGACCAGCCGGTCCTCGGTGGCCCCGACCGGCAGTTCGACCAGCCGGGCCCGCCGTCGAAGCGCTTCGACAGGCTCGTGCGGCGCGTCCGGGCACTGCGGATCGGGGGCCGCGGGGTCGCAGCTGAACCGGCAGCGCTCGACGACATCGACCGCGGGCAGCAGCGCGGCCAGCCCGCGCACGATGGTCGACTTCGCGGTGCCCTTCTCGCCGCGCACCAGCACGCCGCCGATCGCGGGGTGCACGGCGTTCAGCAGGAGGGCGAGCCGGAGGTCGTCATGCCCGACCACGGCCGAGAACGGGTAGCTCATCGCTGTCCTTCCCCGGGTCCGCGCCCGAGTCGGTGCAGCAGGGGCCGAGTGTCTGACTTCCGGATCGCTCCGGTCACAGTGGCGGGACCGCACCAGATTCGCGCTGGTTTCCTCGGGCTCCCTGCTTTTGGCTTCGCCAGCATCGTGTCAGATGGGTCGAGGCGTGTCGATTACCGTGCACAACTGTGGTCACCGTCGTGGGTGTTGGGGCGGACGGGTGGCGCGGCTTGTCCGTCGCCGCCCAGGTCGCGGTGCGTTCGGCCGAGGTGCTGATCGGAAGCGCCCGGCAGCTCGCGCTGGTGGAGTCGGACGCGACGAAGGTCACCTGGCCGTCGCCGATGCTGCCGGCCATCCCGGGCCTGCTCGAGGAGCATGCCGGGCGCCGGGTGTGCGTGCTGGCCAGCGGGGACCCGATGTTCTTCGGGGTGGGCTCGACACTGGCCCGGCTGCTCGGCCCGCAGGCGCTCACCGTGATACCGCACGTGTCCTCGGTGTCCTTGGCCTGCGCCCGGCTGGGCTGGCCGGTCGAGGAGACCGAGGTGCTGAGCCTGGTCGGCCGGCCCGTCGAAGCGCTTCGACTGAGCGTTCGGCCGGAACGTCGTCTCCTGGTGCTCAGCGCCGACGGCACCACCCCGGCCCGGATCGCCGAGCTGCTGCGGGACCAGGGCTTCGGCCCGAGCCGGATGACCGTGTTCGAGGAGCTGGGCGGACCGGGGGAGTACCGCCGGTCCGGCACGGCGCTCTCCTGGCGACCCGAGCCGGTCGGCGCGCTCAACCTGGTCGCCGTGGAGTGCCGGGCGACCCCCGCCGCGGTGCTGTTACCCAGCGGGCCCGGCTTACCCGACTCGGCGTTCGAGCACGACGGCCAGCTCACCAAGCGGGAGGTCCGCGCGGTGACGCTGGCCACGCTCGCGCCGCTGCCGGGGGAACTGCTCTGGGATGTCGGCGCCGGCTCGGGCAGCATCGGGATCGAGTGGCTGCGCACCGACCCGACCCGCCGGGCGATCGCCGTCGAACCGGTCGCCGAGCGCGCCGAACGGATCACCCGCAACGCCAAAACCCTTGGCGTGCCGGGACTTCAGCTGGTCGTCGGCAAGGCCCCGGAAGCCCTGGCCGGCCTCCCGACCCCGGACGCGATCTTCGTCGGTGGCGGCGTGACCGGCGACGGCGTGCTGGAAGCCTGCTGGTCGGCGCTGCGCCCCGGCGGCCGGCTGGTGGCCAACGCGGTGACGCTCGACTCCGAAGCGGTGCTCGCCGAGTGGCACGGTTCGGTGGGTGGCACGCTGACCCGGATCGAGATCAGCCGCGCCACCCCGATCGGCGGGTTCACCGGGTGGCGGCCAATGATGCCGGTGACGCAATGGGTGGTGAAGAGATCATGACCGCCGACGTACTTCGCGCCGACGTACTCCCCTCCGCGGAGGCGCCATCGACACTGTCCGCGGAGGCGGAATCATGACCGTGTACTTCGTCGGTGCCGGCCCGGGGGCGGCCGACCTGATCACCGTGCGGGCCGCCCGGCTCCTCGCCGCCGCCCCGGTGTGCCTCTACGCCGGCAGCCTCGTGCCACCCGACCTGCTCGCCGAGTGCCCGCCGGCCGCCCGCCTCGTCGACACCGCCAACCTCACCCTCGAGGGGATCCTCGCCGAGCTTGTCGAAGCGCATCGACAGGGCCTCGACGTGGTCCGCCTGCACTCCGGCGACCCGTCCGTGTTCAGCGCGGTAGCCGAGCAGGCCCGCCGCCTCAACTCCCTCGGCATCCCGTACGAGATCGTCCCCGGCGTTCCCGCCTTCGCCGCCGCGGCGGCCGCCCTCGGCCGCGAGTTGACCGTCCCCGGCGTCGGTCAGACCGTGGTACTCACCCGCATCGCCGCCCGCGCCACCCCCATGCCCCCCGGCGAAGACCTGGCCACCCTCGGTCGAAGCGCTTCGACAATGGTGCTGCACCTGGCCGTCCAACGCATCGACGAGGTGGTCGCCGCCCTCCTGCCGAACTACGGCCCCGACTGCCCGGCGGCCGTCGTCGCCTACGCCTCCCGCCCCAACGAGATCGTCCTCCGCGGCACCCTCGCCGACATCGCCGCCCAGGTCCACGCCGCGGGTGTCAAACGCACCGCCGTGATCATCGTCGGCAAGGTCCTCACCGCCGAAGGCTTCACCGGCAGCCACCTCTACTCCCCGGAGCGCGCCCGACCACTCGCCCCTCCCGGTCGATAACCACCACGTCCACGACCACCGGCGCGTCCCCCAACACCCCGACCGCCGTCCGCCGCGCACCCTCCGCCACCTGATCTCCCAGCGGCACACCCGCCTCCATCGCCAGTCGAAGCGCTTCGAGTGCCGTGTTGGCGCCCGCGATCCGCTCCGCCAGCGCGGCATCGCCCCCGGCCGCCCGGGCCCATTGCGCCAGCGACGCCAAGTCCACCTGCGACCGCCCCGAGTGCAGATCCAAGTGCCCGTCGGCCAACTTCGACAACTTCGCGAACCCCCCGGCCACGGTCAGCCGCGGAACCGGATGCCGCCGCAGGTATTTCAGCACCGCACCGGCGAAGTCCCCCATGTCCAGCAACGCGTCCTCGGGTAGGTGGTACAACTCCGCAACCGCCCGCTCCGACGTGCTCCCGGTGCACCCGGCCACATGCCGGTGCCCCACCGCCCGCGCGACGTCGATACCGCGCCGAATGCTGTCGATCCACGCCGAACACGAATAGGGAACGACGATCCCGGTCGTCCCCAAGATCGACAGCCCCCCGACAATGCCCAGCCGCGGATTCCACGTCCGCCGCGCCAACTCCTCCCCACCGTCAACGGAGATCTCCACCACGACGTCCGCACCCCCAACCACCTCCCGCATCAACCGGCGCGGCACCGGGTTGATCGCCGGCTCGCCGACGTCCAACGGCAACCCGGGCTTCGTCACCGTCCCCACCCCCACCCCCGCCCGAAACACCACCCCACTGCCGCGCGGCCCAAAACTGACCGTCGAGCGGATCACCGCTCCATGCGTCACGTCCGGATCGTCCCCGGCATCCTTCACGATGGCGGCCATCGCCTCGGTCTCGGTCAACCTCCTGTCCGCCAACGGAAAACTCGGTGCGTGCCCCTTCGGCAGCACAATCTCCACCGGGTCCGGAAACACACCGGTACACAACGCCGTGTACGCGGCCTTGGTGGCCGCGGTCGCACAGGCGCCGGTGGTCCAGCCGTAACGCAGTGGCACCCGCCCATGGTGCACGATGCCCGTGACCGCCCGCCGCCTCCGGTCCAGATCCCCGGCGGCACCACCTGGCACGATGGCACAATGCGCCCCCCGCGCCTGGTCCTGATCCTGGGCGGTACCGCCGAGGCACGCCACCTCGCGGCCGCTCTCACCGGCCGTCGGGACCTCCGCGTCGTGTCCACATTGGCCGGACGGGTCCGCGAGCCCCGCCTTCCCCCCGGCGAGGTCCGCATCGGCGGCTTCGGCGGCCCCACCGGCCTGGCCACCTGGCTACGCGATCACCACGTGGACGCCATCGTCGACGCCACCCACCCCTTCGCCGAACGCATCAGCACCTCCGCCGCCACCGCCGCCCGAACCACCGGCATCCCCCTCGTCCTCCTCCGCCGCCCCGGCTGGACCCCCCGCCCCGACGACCACTGGCACCCGGTCGACTCCCTGCCGGCCGCCGCACATCTCCTCCCCACCCTCGGCACCCGAGCCTTCCTCACCACCGGCCGTCAAGGCCTCCACGCCTTCGCCGGCCTCGACACCCTGTGGTTCCTGATCCGCTGCGTGGACCCCCCGGAACCCCCACTCCCACCCCACAACCACGTCCTGCTCAGCCGCGGACCCTACACAGTGGACAACGAGCTGACCCTGCTCCGCACCCACCACATCGACATACTGGTCAGCAAGGACAGCGGCGGCACCCACACCGAAGCCAAACTCACCGCCGCCCGCGAGCTGGCTCTTCCAGTGATCATGGTCCGCCGCCCACCCACCCCCACCGTCCCGACCGTGCCCACCGTCGACGACGCACTCACCTGGTTGGACGCCCACCTGCCATGAGCGATGCCGCACCCGCGCCGAGTGCCCCCGCGTACAACTCAGTTGCCGGAGCGTCGAACTCAGTTGCCCGAAGGTACGACACACTTGCCCGAGCGTCGAACTCGCGGGCTGGTCAGCCGGCTGGGTAGCGCCTCGGCGTGAACACCGCCCGGGTTCCGTCCGCCCGCTCGACGACCCTGGTCTGCGACGACCCCACGATCAGCAGGCACCGCATGTCCACAGTGGACGTATCCAGCTCGCCGAGCCGCACGATCTCCACGGTCTCCTCGGCCCCGCCGACATCGCGCCCCACCACCACCGGCGTGTCCGCCGCCCGGTGCTCCAGCAGCAGCCGCTTCGCGTCGTCGAGCTGCCGCCGCCGGCTCCGCGACGCCGGGTTGTAGATCGCGATCACAAAGTCCGCCCGCGCCGCCCCCACCAACCGGTCGGCGATCACTCCCCACGGCTTCAACCGGTCCGACAACGAAATCGTGCAGAAGTCGTGCCCCAACGGCGCCCCCACCCGACTCGCCACCGCCTGCGCCGCCGACACCCCCGGCACCACCCGCACCGCCACCCCCCGGAACCGTGCCTCGTCCGCCACCTCCATCACCGCACTGGCCATCGCGAACACCCCAGGATCCCCCGACGACACCACCGCCACCCGCGCTCCCCGCCGCGCCAACTCCAGGGCAAACTCGGCCCGCTCCGCCTCCACTCGATTATCGGACGAATGCCGCCCCTGCCGCGGATTCCACGGCACCCGCGCCAAATACGGCCCATACCCCACCAACTCATCCGCCCACGCCAACGCCTCCATCGCCTCCGCCGTCAACCACCCCCTTCCCCCAGGTCCCAACCCGACCACCACAACCCCACCCACCGGCTTCCCAACCCCGACCCCACCCACCGGCTTGTCAACCCGGACCCCACCCGCCGACTGGTCAACTCCGACCTCACCCACCGACGTGTCCGCCCCGACCCCACTCACCGACGTGTCCGCCCTAACACCGCTCGCCGGCTTGTCAACCCCGACACTTCCCATCTCACCGACCTGTCCCCAACCACCCCACCTATCCACAACCTCCCCACTGTCGATCTTCGTCCCTTTCACCGCCGCTAAACTGGCCCCAGGGCCCCCACCCTCTCGGGTGGGGGGTGGGTTCGTGGGGCTCCCGGTTGAAGGTGAGAGCGAGGGGGGAGTGGGCGTCGGCGTTTGGGGGCTGGGGAGCAGGGCGAGGGAGAAGTAGGGGACCGTGTTGGGGTCCACTTCGGACAGGGGAGCGGTGCGGGCCTCGGACCAGGTGGCGCGTTCCACGTAATGGGCCTCGTCGAGGCGGCCGGCGTCCTCGAGTGCCTTGCGGACATTGTCAAATGTGCGGCCGAGTTTGAGCACCGCGACGGCGTCGGTGCCGGTCAGGCGCTCGGCGAGGATCTCGCGGGGGAGGGTGCCGGGGAGGACGGTGAGGATCTCCTCGCCCTCGACCAGCGGCCGGCCCACCGCGGCGGCTGCGGCGCTGACCGACGTCACGCCCGGCACGACCTCGGTGGGGTAGTGCGGCGACAACCGTTTGTGCATGTGCATGTAGGAGCCGTAGAACAGCGGGTCGCCCTCGCACAGCAGCACGACGTCGCGGCCGGCGTCGAGGTGCGCGGCCAGCCGGGCCGCGCTGGCCGCGTAGAAGTCCGCGATGGCGCCCGCGTAGCCGCCTGGGTGGTCGGTGGTCTCCACGGTGAGCGGGTAGATCAGCGGTTCTTCGATCTGGTCGCCGCGCAGGTACCGGGACGCGACGCCGCGGGCGATGCTGCGGCCGTGGCGGGCGCTGTGGTAGGCGATCACGTCGGCGGCGCCGATCAGCCGGGCGGCCTTGATCGTGATCAGCTCGGGGTCGCCGGGGCCGAGGCCGACGCCGAACAGGATTCCGGTCATTCGTCCTCGCTCGCGATCGCGTTCACGGCGGCGACAGCCAGCGCGCTGCCGCCGCGCCGGCCGTGCACGGTCAGGTACGGGACTCCGGCCGGATGCCGCGCAAGCTCCACTTTGGACTCGACGGCACCGACGAATCCCACCGGCAGCCCGAGAATCGCGGCTGGCCGCGGTGCTCCCGCATTGATCAGCTCGAGCAGCCGGAACAGTGCGGTCGGCGCGTTCCCGATGGCGACGACCGCGCCGTCCAGATACCCGCCCCACAGCTCCAGCGCGGCCGCACTTCGAGTGGTGGCAAGGGAAGCAGCCAGTCCTGGCACCCGCGGGTCGGCCAGCGTGCAGATGATCTCGTTGGCCGCGGGGAGCCGCCGCCGCGTCACCCCGGCGGCGATCATGGCGGCGTCACAGAGAACCGGGGCGCCGGCCAGCAGCGCCGCGCGCGCCTTGGCCACCACGTCCACGGAGTACGCGAGATCGGCGACCAGGTCGACCATGCCGCACGCGTGGATCATGCGCACGGCCACCCGGGCCACGTCCGCAGGCAGCCCGTCCAGCGCAGCCTCGGCCCGGATCGTGGCGAACGAACGCCGATAGATCTCGGCGCCGTCCCGCACATACCCGGTCACGACGGGATCCGCCGCATCGCGGCCCGTTCCGCGGCCAGGTCACCGGGCAGCGCGCGGTCGTCCGCACCGACCAGGTACCCGTCCTCGGTGGCGACCACGTCCAGCACCCGGCCGCGCGGCCGCCCGCACCGGCGCGCGCAGCCCGACCAGTGCACCGGCAGGGCCGCCGCCGGACCGAGCGCGAGCATGGTCGCGGCGTCCGAACGCACGTCGGCGAGCGCCTTGGCGCAGCCGGGCCGTCCGGTGCATGCCGTGATCCCGACGCCGGGTTCCCGCGGGTCGAGCAGCAGCCCGGCGCCCGAGAGCCTGGTGAGCACGGCGTCGACCTCGGTGACGGGCAAGTCGGTCACGACCACACCACGCCACGGCGTGATCACCAGCGCGGTCCCGGCCGCCGTCAGCGCCGCACCCTGACTCTGGTTCAGCCAGCCGAGCGGCACCGCGGCGCCGACCGCGACCCGCCCGTCGAGCTGATCGACCAGGCCGAGCGGGCTCAGGTTGGTGGGCGGCTGCGTGCCGACCAGCGGACCGGGCACCAGGTCCGCCCCCAGGCGCTCGGCGATCCGCACCGGCCCGCCGTCCAGCTCCGCGATCCGCCACTGGTCGTCCCGCAACGTGAGAAACGCCTCGGCGCAGGCCAGCACCGTGGCCACCACATCGGACGTGCGCAGCCCCACGTCGGCGCCGCCGAGCAGGATCGCCGCGGTGTCCGGCGTCACGAACAGCGCCGCGACGTCGGCGTCCAGCCACGCCACGTCGGAGCGCCCATCGTCCACTGTGAACAGAAACCGCCCGGGCAGCCCGGCCAGTTCCGGGCGTGCGCACAGCGCTTCATCCAGTTCCCGCACCAGATCCCGGACGTCGGTGAGTCCGCCGGCGGCGCGCCCGGTCAACGGTGTGGCGATGATGTTGCGCACCCGCTCGTGCGTGGCCGACGGCAGCAGCCCGGCGCCGGCCAGCCGGGTGCCGAGCCCGGCCTCCGCGCCCTCGGCCAGGCCGCGGATCTGCAGGTTCGCCCGCGAGGTCAGCTCCACCGAGCCGTCGCCGAGCGCGGCCGCGGCGTCCAGCACGGTGCGCAGCTGCCCGGCCGTCAGCCGCCCGCCCGGCAGGCGGATCCGGGCCACCCCACCATCGGCGGCCCGGTGCACCTGCAGCGCACCGGGGCAGGCGTCCACCGGACGTTCACGAGTCGGCACCAGGCGAATATAGAGTCGATCCTCGTGATCCTGCTGCTCTCCACGTCAGATACCGACCTCCTCTCGGCGCGGGCGAGCGGTGCCGGCTACCGGCTCGGCAACCCGGCGCGGCTGACCGTCGAAGCGCTTCGACCGCTGCTCGACGGCGTGGACCTGGTGCTGGTGCGGCTGCTCGGTGGGCGCCGGGCCTGGCCGGACGGGTTGGACGCGGTGCTCGCCGGGCCGCGTCCGGTAGTGGTGCTGGGCGGTGAGCAGGCACCGGACGCGGAGCTGATGGAGCTGTCCACGGTGCCCGGCGGCGTGGTGGCCGAGGCGCACGCCTACCTCGCGCACGGCGGCCCGGCGAACCTCCGTGAGTTGGCTCACTTCCTTGCCGACACGGTGTTGCTGACCGGGCACGGCTTCGCACCGCCGGAGCCGATGCCGGTGTGGGGCCGGCTGGAGCGCCAGTCGAAGCGCTTCGACGGTCCGGTGGTCGGCGTGCTCTACTACCGCGCGCACCACGTGGCGGGAAACACGGCGTTCGTTGAAGCGCTGTGCACGGCGGTTGAGGACGCCGGCGCGGTGCCGCTGCCGGTGTTCTGCGCGTCCCTGCGCACCCCGCCCGCCGAGCTGATCGCGCTGCTGGAAACGGTGGACGCGCTGGTGGTCACCGTGCTGGCGGCCGGCGGCACGCGCCCGGCCGACGCCGCCGCCGGAGGTGACGACGACGCCTGGGACGTCGGCGCGCTGGCCGCGCTGGACGTGCCGATCATCCAGGGCCTGTGCCTGACCACGAACCGTCAGTCCTGGTTGGACAGTTCGGAAGGCTTGTCCCCGCTGGACACCGCGACCCAGGTGGCGGTGCCGGAGTTCGACGGCCGGCTGATCGCGGTGCCGTTCTCGTTCAAGGAGCAGGACGCCGACGGGTTGTCCGTCTACGTCGCCGACCCCGAACGGGCCGCCCGGGTGGCCGGGATCGCCGCCCGGCACGCCACGCTGCGGCACGTCCCGCCGGCCGAGCGCCGGATCGCGCTGATGCTCTCCGCCTACCCGACCAAGCACGCCCGGATCGGCAACGCGGTCGGCCTGGACACCCCGGCGAGCGCGATCAGGCTACTGAACGCCTTGCGTACCAAGGGTTACCACGTCGAACCACTGCCCGGAATGGACAGTGGCGACGGTGACGCGCTGATCCACACGCTGATCGAGGCCGGCGGTCAGGACCCGGACTGGCTCACCGAGGGTCAGCTCGCCGGCAATCCGGTGCGCATCCGCGCCGCCGACTACGCCACCTGGTTTGCCACGTTGCCAACGGATCTCCGGGAGAGCGTGACCCGGCACTGGGGCGAGCCGCCCGGTGAGCTCTATGTGGATCACTCCCGTGACCCCGGCGGCGAGATCGTGCTGGCCGCCCTGGAGGCGGGCAACGTGGTGCTGCTGGTCCAGCCGCCGCGCGGGTTCGGCGCGAACCCGGTGGCCATCTACCACGACCCGGATCTGCCGCCCAGCCACCATTATCTGGGGGCGTACCGGTGGATCCGGGACACCTTCGGCGCGCACGCGATGGTGCACCTCGGCAAGCACGGGAACCTGGAATGGTTGCCCGGCAAGAACGTCGGCATGTCCGCGTCCTGCGCCACCGACGCCGCGCTCGGCGACCTGCCGCTGATCTACCCGTTCCTGGTCAACGATCCCGGCGAGGGCACCCAGGCCAAGCGCCGCGCCCACGCCACGCTCATCGACCATCTGGTGCCGCCGATGGCCCGCGCGGAGAGCTACGGCGACCTGGCCCGGCTCGAGCAGCTGATGGACGAGCACGCGACCATCGCCGCGATGGATCCGGCCAAACTGCCGGCGATCCGCGCGCAGATCTGGACGCTCATCCAGGCCGCCAAGCTCGACCACGACCTCGGCGTCGACGACCGCCCGCACGACGCGGAGTTCGACGACTTCCTCCTGCACATCGACGGCTGGCTGTGCGAGGTCAAGGACGCGCAGATCCGCGACGGCCTGCACATCCTCGGCGAGGCGCCCACCGGCGAGGCCCGCGTCAACCTGATCACATCCATGCTCCGCGCCCGCCAGCTCTGGGGCGGCTCCCACGCCCTCCCCGGCCTGCGCGAGGCACTCGGCCTGACCGAGGACGGCTCCGCCTCCCGCCACGAAGTGGATCACATCGAGTCGCTCGCCCGGAGCCTGATCTCCGCGATGGAGTCCCGGGCCTGGAACGTAGACGCCATCGGTGAGGTGCTCGGGGCTGGGGAGTGCGATGAAGGGGGCCTTTCTCACGCCCAGGGTGAGAAAGG
>NZ_DASYTH010000425.1:0-14591 GCF_036002505.1 Actinophytocola sp.
GACTTCAGCTTCGTCACGCGGGTTGTTTTCGGCCTGCTGTTCGGTCTGGTGATCGCGGGAGCCGGGGCGACGGCGTTCTTCCCGCAGACCAGGGCGTACCTGTTCGGTACCTCGGCGCTCGGCGCCCCGGGCGGCGGGTTCGGCGGACCTCCACCCGGCGGCGGTTTCGGCCAGCCCGGGCCGTACGGTCAGCCACCGCAGCAGGGTTTCGGCCAGCCGCCCCAGGGTTTCGGGCAACCACCCCAGGGCCAGCCGCAAGGTTTCGGGCAGCCGCCGCAGCCCGGCCCGTACGGCCAGCCGCAGCCGGGCTACGGCACGCCGCCCGGCGGTTTCGGCCAGCCACCGCAGCAGCCCGGCCCCTACGGCCAGCCCGGCCCGGGTGGTCCGCCACCGGGCCAGCAGCAGTGGTGATGTGATCAACTCGTGGGCCCGGCCGAACGGTCGGGGCCCACGTTTGTCTACGGACTTGGTGAAACCGGATCACGGCGGGGGTTCCGGCTGGTTAGATGAGCCGCGCACCGGCCACCCGGCAGGGGAGGAAGCCATGTCGTACCCGCAGCAGGGTTACCCGCAACAGCCGCAAGCTCCGCAGGGTTACCCGCAGCAGCCCCCGGCCTACTATCCGCCGGCCGCCCCACCGCCGCCGTCCGGTTCGGCGAGCCCGGCGACCGCCGTCATCGGCCTGGTGCTCGGCCTGCTCGCCGCGGCCGCGCTCATCGTCGTGGCCGTCCACCTGCTGACCCTGCTCGACGGCGCCAGCCTGGGCGACCTGCCCAGCCAGTTCACCACGGTTCTGGTGACCAAGTTCGCCGCGGCCGCCATCCTGCTGGTCGGGGCGCTGATCGTGGCCCTGCGCAGGGTGCCGGGCGCGGTCATCCTGGCACTCGGCGGCGCCGCCGGGGTGGCCGCGATGCTGCTGGACCCGGTGATCATGGGCAGCCTCAACCCGCGGTTCGGCGACTTCGGCGAGTACCTCAAGGATCTGTTCAGCTTCAACGGTACGGACAGCACGTTCGGCGCGATCGCGCTGATCACCTCGCCGCTGGTGCTGATCCTGGCGATCCTCCCGCACACGCTGAAGTGGCTCAGGGGCTCGCGCGCGGACGCCGTCCCCCAGTACGCGCCGCAGCCGGGCTATTCGCCCGAAGGCTACCCGCAGCAGGGTTTCGGCACGCCGCCCGGCGGTTTCGGCCAGCCGCCGCAGCAGAACTACCCGCAAGGGCAGCAGGGTTACCCACAAGGGTGGTGATCGAGTCCCACTCTTCGGACCTTCCGGCGGCCGCCCGTAGGCTTGGCGGCATGCCAGACGAGAGCAGCAGGTGGGGCTTCGAGACCAGGGCCATCCACGCGGGACAGCAGCCGGACTCCCGGACCGGCTCGGTGATCGTGCCGATCTACGCCACGTCCACGTTCCTGCAGGACGGGGTGGGCGGGGTCCGCGACGGCGGCCACGAGTACTCCCGCACCACGAACCCCACCCGCAGCGCCCTCGAGGAGGCCCTCGCCGCGCTCGAGGGCGGCCGGCACGCGCTGGCGTTCGCCTCCGGCATGGCCGCGTCCGACGTGGCGCTGCGCACCCTGACCCGGCCGGGCGACCACGTCATTCTCGGCAGCGACGCCTACGGTGGCACGTTCCGCCTGCTGGACAAGGTGCTCGCGCACTGGGGCGTCGGGTACACCTCGGTCAACCTGTCCGATGTGGACAGTGTCAAGGCCGCGGTTCGGCCCAACACCAAGGTGATCTGGTGCGAGTCGCCGACCAACCCGCTGCTGGGCATCGCCGACATCGCGGCCCTGGCCGGGGTCGCGGCCGGTGCGGGCGCGCGGCTGGTGGTGGACAACACGTTCGCCACCCCGTACCTGCAGTCCCCGCTCGGCCTCGGCGCGGACGTCGTGCTGCACTCCACCACGAAGTACCTGGGCGGGCACTCGGACGTGGTCGGCGGCGCACTGATCACCTCGGACGACGAGCTGCGCGAGCAGTTCTTCTTCCTGCGCAACGCCGTCGGCGCGGTGCCCAGCCCGTTCGACAGCTGGCTGGTGCTCCGCGGCGCGAAGACGCTGGCCCTGCGGATGGAGCGGCACAGCGACAACGCCGAGCGGATCGTCGAGGCGCTCACCGGCCACCCGAAGATCACCAAGGTGTACTACCCGGGCCTGCCCGACCACCCCGGGCACGAGATCGCGGCCAAGCAGATGCGCCGCTTCGGCGGCATGGTCTCGATCGCCGTCGCCGGCGGCGAGCAGGCCGCGCTGGACGTGGCCGCCCGCACCAAGCTGTTCTTCCTGGCCGAGTCGCTCGGCGGCGTGGAGTCGCTCATCGAGCACCCCGGCAAGATGACGCACGCCAGCACCACCGGCTCGCCGCTGCAGGTGCCGGGCGACGTCCTGCGCCTGTCCGTGGGCATCGAGGACGGCGCCGACCTGGTCGCCGACCTGCTCCAGGCGCTGGGTTAGCTAGGGGCTGACCGGGTCGAGCTGCACCGACGCCGGCTTCGCGGGGTGGACGTTCTGCTTGTCCTGCACCGGCGCGCTGGGCAGCCGGCCCGGATCCAGGCAGCTGCCGACCAGCTCGACCGTCCCGTCCCGCTGCACGTACCGCCCGCCGTCGGCACACCCCGCGTGGTTGACGGTGAACACCGCCACCCCCGCCAACGCCATCGCGGCGGCCGTCGCGGCCGCGACCGGGAGCACCCCGGCAACGCGCCTACCGACTGCCATCTCGCCTACTCCCACCTGTGACCCCCAACCGCTCATTGCAGAGAGTACCCGAGATGTAATACGCCTCTGTCCTGTTCAGCGGTTCACAGACACTTCACAGATTCCCGCGGCAGTGGTGAGTGCGCCTCGGCGTCAAAGGTTGCCTCGGCGCGCCTGCTCGCGCTCGATGGCTTCGAACAGCGCCTTGAAGTTGCCCTTGCCGAAGCCGAGGGAGCCATGGCGCTCGATGAGCTCGTAGAACACCGTGGGGCGGTCGCCGATGGGCTTGGTGAAGATCTGCAGCAGGTAGCCGTCCTCGTCCCGGTCGACCAGAATGCCGTGCTGCTTCAGGGTTTCGATCGGGATCCGGACGTTGCCGATGCGGGCCCGGAGCTCCGGGTCGTCGTAGTAGGAGTCCGGGGTGTCCAGGAACTCCACGCCGGCGGCGCGCATGGCTTGGACGGTGGCCACGATGTCGCCGGTGGCCAGGGCGATGTGTTGGCAGCCCGGGCCGGCGTAGAACTCCAGGTATTCGTCGATCTGCGACTTCTTCTTCGCGATCGCCGGTTCGTTGAGCGGGAACTTGACCCGGTGGTTGCCGTTCGAGACGACCTTGCTCATCAGCGCCGAGTAGTCCGTGGCGATGTCGTCGCCAACGAACTCGGCCATGTTCACGAAGCCCATGACCCGGTTGTAGAAGTCGACCCAGTGGTCCATCCGGCCGAGCTCCACGTTGCCCACGCAGTGGTCGACGGCCTGGAACAGCCGCTTCCGCGGTGCCGGCTCGTGCTGCTCGGTGTAGCCGGGCAGGTAGAGGCCGGTGTAGCGGGACCGGTCGACGAGCGTGTGCCGGGTCTCGCCGTAGGTGGCGATCGCGGCGAGCCGCACCGTGCCGTGCTCGTCGGTGACGTCGTGCGGCTCCTCGAGCACGGTCGCGCCCTGCCGCCGGGCGTGCGCGATGCACCGGTCCACGTCGGGCACCTCGAGCGCGAGGTCGACGACGCCGTCGCCGTGCCGCCGGTGGTGGTCGAGCAGCGGGCTGTCCGGGCTGACCCCGCCCTTGATCACGAACCGGGCCGAGCCGGATTTCAGCACGTACGCCTTGTGGCCGCGGTTGCCGGTCTCCGGGCCGGAGTACGCGACCAGCTCCATGCCGAACGCATAGCGGTAGAACCACGCGGTCTGGGTGGCGTTGCCGGCGACGAACACGACCGCGTCCATCGCCTTGACCGGGAACGGATCCCGGGTCTCGTCATAGTCGACGAGGCCGACGAGCTGGCGCAACTGGTCGAAGCTGACCCCATCCATGATCTCGGTCATGACACCAGGATGAGACGGCCATGCACTGTGGGCAACACATCGCAATTTCACTGCACAATATGCTCACCTGGATTCCGCCATCGTGCGGCAAGGTGAGCACAATGCCCAGGAGGGCGTCATGATCGACGAGCTGGACGCACGGCTGCTGCTCCTGCTGACCGACAACCCACGGCTCGGCGTGCTGGAATGCTCCCGGCAGCTCGGCGTCGCGCGCGGCACCGTCCAGGCGCGGCTGGACCGGCTGACCGAGCGCGGCGTGCTGCACGGCTTCTCGCCGGACGTCGACCTCGCCGCGATCGGCTACCCGCTGACCGGATTCGTGGTGCTGGAGATCGCCCAGGGCCGGCGCATCGAGGTGGTCGAGCAGCTCGCCGCCATCCCCGAGGTCTGCGAGGCGCACTCCACCACCGGCCGCGGCGACCTCCTCGTGCGCGTCGTGGCCAGGTCCAACGAAGACCTCCAGCGGGTCATCGAGCGCGTCGTCGGCGTCCGCTTCGTCGAGCGCACCTCAACCGCCATCGCGCTGACCACGCCCATTCCCTACCGCGTCCGCCAACTCCTGGGTCCGCCTCTCCGGAATTCTTGACGCGGTTGCGTTCCAGCGGACGCTGCGGTTGTCGGGTGGATTGTGGCTGGCTGCCGTCACGTTCCCCTGAGGTTGCGTTGGTCGGGGCGACGCTAACCACGAGTCGTACGTTCGGGCCACCGAGTTGGGCGTTCGGGACCGGGCTCAGCCCGCGTAGGGGACGGCCTTGACCAGGGTGACCTTCTGCGTGCTGCCGTTGGGCAGCTCGTATGACCGGGTCTCGCCCTCCCGGGCGCCGAGCAGGGCCCGCCCGATCGGGGAGTCCGGCGAGAACACGTCCAGCCCGCCTTCCGCGCCTTCCTCACGGGTCGCGAGCAGGAAGTTCTCGGTGTCGTCGTCGCCGTCATAGCGGACGGTCAGCACCTTGCCCGGCTCGGCCAGCCCGTCGTTCTTCGGCGCCTCGCCGACCTTGGCGTTGCGCAGCAACTCCTGCAGGTGGCGGATCCGGGCCTCCTGGTGGGCCTGCTCCTCGCGCGCGGCGTGGTATCCGCCGTTCTCTTTGAGGTCGCCCTCCTCGCGGCTGGCGTTGATCTTCGCGGCGATGACCGGGCGGAGCTCAATCAGCTCGTCAAGCTCCTGCTTGAGCCGGTTGTAGGCATCCTGGGTCAACCAGGTCACCCCTGTCTCGCTCACGGTCACCATCTCCTCGTCGTTACCTGCGCGACCACCCGGACGCGATCCGCAGTTTCCGGGTCTCAACCGCGCACCCGGAACGGAAAAACACGGCCCGCGCGGGGCCGTGCCGGTAGGACAGCCTAACACGGCTACGACGAAAGTCGTGTCCGTTTTGTCCGTTGTGACGGCTCGATACGTGGAGTTCACCCTGATGGCGGCGTCGACCCCGGCGATTTTCGATTCCGTATTCCGCCAGGTGAGACCGGCCCCGCGGCCGCCGCTCCACCCGTGCCGGGAACAATGAAACCCGGTTGGACGGTTCTCCTAACCAGATTGCCTTGGGGTCCACGCATCGAGAGGGTTCACGGAGGTCATGGCCGAAAAGTTGCGGTTGATGGCGGTGCACGCGCACCCCGACGACGAGTCGAGCAAGGGCGCGGCCACGATGGCCAGATATGTCGCCGAAGGCCACGAGGTCATGGTGGTGACCTGCACGGGTGGCGAGCGCGGGGACGTTCTCAACCCCGCCATGGACCGGCCGGACGTGGTCGAGAACATGATCGAGCAACGCCGCCGGGAGATGGCCAAGGCGGCGGAAATCCTTGGCGTGCAACACCGCTGGCTCGGTTTCGTCGACTCCGGCCTGCCCGAGGGGGACCCGAAGCCGCCGCTGCCGGAGGGCTGCTTCGCGCTGGTGCCGCTCGAGGAGTCGGTGCCGCGGCTGGTCGCGGTCATCCGCGAGTTCAAGCCGCACGTGGTGATCACCTACGACGAGAACGGCGGTTACCCGCATCCCGACCACATCCGCACCCACGAGGTGTCGGTCGCCGCGTTCGACGCCGCCGGCGACCCCGACCTGCACCCCGAGTCCGGCGAGCCGTGGACGCCGCTGAAGCTGTACTACTCGCACGGCTTCTCCCGCAAGCGCATGCTCGCCTTCCACGAGGCGCTGCTGGCCCGGGGCCTCGAGTCGCCCTACACCGAGTGGCTGCAGAACTGGACGGAGGACAAGGGCGACATCGCCGACCGGATCACCACGCAGATCGAGTGCGCCGACTACTTCCCGGTCCGGGACGCCGCGCTGATCGCGCACGCCACCCAGATCGACCCCAACAGCCGCTGGTTCGCCATACCCTTGGAGGTGCAGCGCGAGGTCTGGCCACACGAGGACTACGAGCTCGTCCGGTCGCTGGTGGACACCACGCTGCCCGAGGACGACCTGTTCTCCGGCATCCAGGAGAAGGTGAGCACGTGACGTTTGCGTCCCTGGCGGGACCGGACCTGAGCACGGCCGTGCCGATCGTGCTGGCTCAGCCGTCACCCAAACCCGAGGATCCCGGCGGCCGCGGTGAGGACTTCGGCAAGTCCTCACCCGTCGGCTTCCTCGTGCTGATCCTGTTCTTCATCGCGGTCGCGTTCCTGATCCGCTCCATGAACAAGCACCTCAAGCGCGTCCCCGCCAGCTTCGACAAGCCGGACGAAGGCGACACGGACAAGCCGGCACCGCCTCCGTCCAACGGGAAACCCGAGCCCGCCTAGGCGCAGGGGTTGCCCGACAGGCCCGCCCGGGCCTCGCCGATGATCACGCTGCCGAACAGCGAGGTCAGCGCGAACGCCCGCTGGGTCACCGAGCTCGCCGTGGTTACCGTGGTGTTCAGCTCCAGCGTGCCGATCAGCAGCGGGATCCGCAGTGGCCCGGAGCCGACCGGGATCGTCACCCCGTTCACCTTCAGCGCGGCGACCGACGAGCTGCCGGTCAGCCTCGGCACCAACCCGCCGGGCCCGGCGACGCACCGCGCCTCGGCGGTCGAGCTGATCATGCCGACCTCGATGCTGACCAGCCCGAGCGCGCTGATCCGCGCCGAGGACAGCCCGGCCCGGCCGGTGGCGTCGTCGCCGTCCGCCGGTGGTGCGGTCAGGTCGTCCGGCTGCTGACCGGTGGCGGCCGTGAGCGTGCTGACCCGGATGCTCAGCAGACCCAGGTTGACCCCGCCCGCGGCGAGCGACCGCGCGTCGTCGCGGCACGGCAGGTTCGCCGGGTTCGCCACCGGCCCGCTGAGGTTGAACGCGGTCGCGGTGCAGGTGAACACACCGCCGCGAACCGGGTCGTCGTCGACGATCGTGCCGGTGCCCTGCCCGTCCGCGATCGTCGCGTTGACCGGGCTGGACAGGTTGACCGTGAACGTCTCCGCCGGCTCGCCGGTCAGGTCGCCGGCGATGTCGACGGTCACCGGCCGGCTGGTAACGCCGGGCGGGAACTGCAGGTCCGCGGCGAGCGCCCGGTAGTCGGCCGGCGCGGTGGCGGTGCCGTCCGCGGTGGCCACGTGCCCGGTCACCGTCGACGTGGCGGCGTGGTCCAGGCTGACCGTGAACGTCGCCCGCGTGGTGCCGGTGTCGCCCTCGGTCACGGTGACGTCGCCGACCCGCAGCGCCGGCGTGCCGACCACCCCGTCGTCGTTGACGATCGCGCCGACCCCTTGCGCGTCAAGGAGTTCCGCGTTGACCGGGTTCGACAGGCGCACGGTGAACGTCTCGTCGCCCTCCACCGCGGTGTCCCCGGCGACCGGCACGGTGACCTGCCGGGTGAGCTGCCCCGCCGCGAACGTCACGTCCCCGCTGCCCGCGGTGTAGTCGCCGGGTGCGGTGGCGGTGTCGTCCGCGGTCGCCCAGTGCACGCTGACCGAGCCGCTCGCCGGGGCCTGGCTGAGCGTGATGGTGAACGTGGCCGGCGTGGCCCCGGAGTCGCCCTCGGCCACCGAGGCGTCCCCGATGGACAGTTGGGGTCGCGGGTTGTCGGTGTCATCGTTGATGATCGTGCCGGCTCCCTGCCCGTCAAGGATGTCCGCGCCGGACGGGTTCGACAGGGCGACGGTGAACGTCTCGTCCGGCTCGACGGCGGTGTCCCCGGTGACCGGCACGGTGACCGTCTGGCTGGTCTGGCCGGGCGTGAACGTCAGGTGGCCCGCGGTCGCCGCGAAGTCACCGGGCGCCGCCGCCGTTCCGTCGGCGGTGGTGAACTCGACGGTGACGTTGCCCGGCGCCGTTCCGTTGGCGAGCGTGACCGTGAACGTGGCCGGCGTGGCCCCGGAGTCGCCCTCGGCCACCGAGGCGTCCCCAATGGACAGTTGGGGTCGCGGGTTGTCGGTGTCATCGTTGATGATCGTGCCGGCTCCTTGCCCGTCAAGGATGTCCGCGCCTGACGCGTTGGACAGCTCGACGGCGAACGTCTCGTCGGCCTCGAACCCGGTGTCGCCGTTGACATCCACCGTGACCTGCCGGGTGACCTCCCCGGCCGCGAACGTCTCGTCGCCGCTCCGCGCGGTGTAGTCGCCCGGAGCCACCGCAGTGCCGTCCACGGTCTGCCGGTGCACGGTCACCGGAGTGGTCGCCGCCCGGTCCAGCGTGATCGTGAAGGTGGCCGGGGTGGTACCAGTGTTGCCCTCGCCGACCGCGACGTCCCCGACGGAGAGCCGGGGCCGCGGCTGATCGCTGTCGTCGTTGCGGATCGTGCCGACCCCTTGCCCGTCAACGATGTTCGCGCCGGACGGGTTGGCCAGGATGACGGTGAACGTCTCGTCCGGCTCGACCACGGTGTCGCCGACGACCGGCACGCTGACCCGACGGCTGGTGTCGCCGGGCGCGAACGTCTCGTCCCCGGCCGCGGCGAGGTAGTCGCCCGGTGCGGTCGCCGTCCCGTCACCGGTGGCCCAGTGCACCCGGACCTCGTTGGGAGACGGGTGGTTCAGGCTGATCGTGAACGTCGCCGCGGTGCTGCCGGCATCGCCCTCGCTGATCGTCAGGTCGTCGATGCGCAGGTCCGGCGGGGTGTCCGAGTCGTCGTTGACGATCGTGCCGACCCCTTGCCCGTCAAGGATGTCCGCGTCCACGGGGTTGGACAGCGCCACGGTGAACGTCTCATCGGGCTCGAACAGGAGATCCCCGACGACCGGCACGGTCACCACGACGCTGGTCTGGCCGGCGGGAATCGCGGCATCGCCGGCACGCGCGGTGTAGTCACCGGGCGAGGTCGCCGTTCCGTCCGCGGTGGCCCAGTGCACGCTCACCGGTGCGGTCGCCGTGCGGTCCATGGTGATCGTGAAGGAGGCCTGGGTGGTGCCGGAGTTGCCCTCGGCCACCGAACTGTCTCCTATGGACAGTCGTGGTCGCTCCCGGTCGTCGTTGACGATCGTGCCGACTCCCTGCCCGTCAAGGATCTCCGCGCCGACGGGGTTGGACAGCACCACGGTGAACGTCTCGTCCGGCTCGACGACGGTGTCACCGACGACTGGCACGCTGACCGGAACGCTGGTCTGGCCGGCCGGAATCGTGGCGTCGCCGCTGGTCGCGGTGTAGTCGCCGGGTGCGGTGGCGGTGCCGTCCGCGGTGGCCCAGTGCACTCGAACATCGTTGGGAGCGGGCTGGTTCAGGCCGATGGTGAACGTCGCCGAGGTTGTCCCCGAGTTGCCCTCGGCCAGCTGTGCGTCGCCGATGCTCAACCGCGCCGGGCCCACCGGGTCGTCGTTGACGATGGTGCCGACTCCTTGCCCGTCAACGACATCCGCGCCGGCGGGGTTGGACAGGGTGACGGTGAACGTCTCGTCGGGCTCGACGACGGTGTCGCCGGTGACCAGGACGCTGACCGGAACGCTGGTCTGGCCGGCCGGAATCGTGGCGTCGCCGCTGGTCGCGGTGTAGTCGCCGGGTGCGGCGGCGGTGCCGTCGGCGGTGGCCCAGTGCACGCTCACCGGTGCGGTCGCCGTGCGGTCCATGGTGATCGTGAAGGAGGCCTGGGTGGTGCCGGAGTTGCCCTCGGTCACCGAACTGTCTCCTATGGACAGTCGTGGTCGCTCCCGGTCGTCGTTGACGATCGTGCCGACTCCCTGCCCGTCAAGGATCTCCACCCCGCTGGGGTCGGACAGGGTGACCGTGAACGTCTCGTCCGGCTCGATCACAGTGTCGCCGACCACCGGCACGGTGAACGGTTTGCTGGTCTCGCCGGGTGCGAACGTGACCGGTGCGCTCACCGAGGTGTAGTCGCCGGGCGCGGTCGCGGTGCCGTCCGCGGTGGCGGCCCGCACACTCACCGGTGCGGTGCCCGGCCGGTCCAGGCTCACCGTGAAGGTGGCCTGCGTGGTGCCGGTGTTGCCCTCGGTCACAGTCACGTCGCCGACGCTCGCCCGCGGCGACACCTCGCCGTCGTTGTCGCGGATCGTGCCGACCGCGGTCCCGCCGGCGACCGCGGCGCCGGTGGCCGCGGACAGCGTCACGGTGAACGTCTCGTCCGGCTCGGCGGCGAGATCGCCGACGATCGGCACCGACGCCGTCTGGGTCGTGCTGCCGGCCGGGAAGTCGAGGTCGCCCGCGCTCGCGGTGTAGTCGGCCGGCGCGGTGGCGGTGCCGTCCCCGGTCGCCCAGTGCACGTGGACCGGCGCCGCGGCCGGCCGGTCCAGCGTCACCGGGAACGTGGCCAGCGCCGTACCGCTGTCGCCCTCGGTGACCGTGACGTCCCCGACGGACAGTCCCGGCACGTGCACCGTGCTGTTCTGCACGAATCCCTGGGAGATGCCGTTCACCAGGAAGTCCACCGCGCAGTGGTAGGTCCCGGCCGCGGCGTCCGGCCGCACCCGCAGGGTCTCTGCGAACTCCGCCTCGGTGCCACTTCGGACGGTGCGCTGTGCCGGGTCGAAGCCCACCTCGAGGGCCGTGTCGCAGCTGGTGATCCGGGGCGTGACGGTCCAGTCCAGGTTCTCGATCCCGGCCAGCAGCGCGTCGGCCACCTGGTCGGCGTTCGCGTTCGGCATCAGCCGGCCGCCGGTGGCGTTGACGATCGAGCTCGCCTGCCCGAGCCGGTCGAGGCCGTCCCCGCTGGTGCCCACGACCGGCACGGCGACGACCCGGATCCCGGCGGCGCGCAGCGCGTTGGTCGTGTCGGCGAGGGTGTGGCCGAGGCTGGGGTCGTGGGACGCCGCGTCGCCGAACCACAGGATCACCCGGGAGCCGTTCGGGCGGAAGTTCATCGCGTCGGTGGCGATCCGGAAGTGCGCGTTGAGGAAGTCGGTCCACGGCGCGCCACCGCCGAACACGTCGTGCGACATGTTGTCCATCCCGGCGCGAACGGCGCCGGCGTCGTCGGTCAGCGGGGTGAAGACCGTGAACACCTTGTCGCCGTCGACCTGGTCCTTGTAGGCGGTGACGCCGAACCGGGCGTCCGGTTGCGCCGCCCGGACCCGGTCCATGATCGTGTCGATGTTGTTGCGCACGTTGGCCACGACCGGATCCATGCTGCCCGTGGTGTCGCCGAGGATCACGATGTCCGGCTTGGGTGCGACGGCCGGCGTGGTCACCCGCTTGGCCACGGTGGCGGCCTGCCCCGGCCCGAGCGTGAGCTCGACGGTGGGCGGGTCCACACCGGCGCCCGGGGCCGCGTCCGGCGTCGCCGCGCCGACTCCCGCCGCGCCAAGGGCGACCAGCGCCGCCACACCCAGTGCCCGCAGCCGCGTTCGACGGTGTTTTCTTCCTTGGCTCGATGGCGTAGCGCCAGTCTTGGACAGCACGATGCCTCCCCGGTATGCCTGTGTTGTTCGCAGGGAGCCGGCCGCCACGTCGTTCGCTCCCCGGACGTCGATGGTCAGTGAAAACGACCGTTCCGAGGCTCTCTTGCGGCCGCTAGCTGGCACAACCGCCGGTGCGCGGCCGTGGTCTCATGTGGCGGATCGCCGCCCGAAAGGGCGGCCCTGGGCGCCCTTCCGCGTGATTTGAGAGGCTTGTCCCCATGGCGAACCGACTGGCCGGTGCGACGAGCCCCTACCTGCTGCAACACGCGGACAACCCGGTGGACTGGTGGCAGTGGGGCGAGGAGGCGTTCGCCGAGGCGCGCCGCCGGGACGTGCCGGTGCTGCTGTCGGTGGGCTACGCGGCCTGCCACTGGTGCCACGTGATGGCGCACGAGTCGTTCGAGGACGCCGAGACCGCCGCGCTGATGAACGCGAAGTTCGTCAACGTCAAGGTGGACCGGGAGGAGCGGCCGGACGTCGACGCCGTCTACATGACCGCGACCCAGGCGATGAGCGGGCACGGCGGCTGGCCGATGACCTGCTTCCTCACCCCGGACGGTGAGCCGTTCCACTGTGGCACCTACTACCCGCCGCGTCCGCGGGCCGGCATGCCGTCCTTCCGGCAACTGCTCACCGCGGTGGACGAGGCGTGGTCCTCCGGCGACCCCGAGGTGCGCGGCGCGGGCAAGCGGGTGGTCGCCGAGCTGGCCCGGCAGACCGGCCCGCTCCAGGAATCCACAGTGGACGAATCGGCACTGGAAGGCGCGTCCGCTTCACTGCTCGGCGACTTCGACCGGCGCAACGGCGGATTCGGTGGCGCGCCCAAGTTCCCGCCGTCCATGGTGCTGGAGTTCCTGTTACGCCACCACGAGCGCACCGGCTCCGTCGAATCTCTGTCCATTGTGGAGCGAACGGCGCGGAAGATGGCCGCCGGCGGCATCTACGACCAGCTCGGCGGCGGCTTCGCCCGGTACAGCGTGGACGCCGCCTGGATCGTGCCGCACTTCGAGAAGATGTTGTACGACAACGCGTTGCTGCTGCGGGTGTACACCCATCTGGCCCGGCTCACCGGGTCCGCCCGGTACCGCGAGGTGGCCGCCGACACCGCCACGTTCCTGCTCGACGGGCTGCGCACCCCGGAGGGCGGGTTCGCCGCGTCGCTGGACGCCGACACCGACGGGGTGGAGGGCATGACCTACGCCTGGACGCCCGTCCAGTTCGCCGAGGTGCTCGGCCGGGAGGACGGCGCGTGGGCGGCGACCCTGCTGAACGTGACCGGCTCCGGCACGTTCGAGCACGGCACGTCCACGTTGCAACTGCTGGATGAGCCCGAAGATCCGGCGCGCTGGCGGGACGTTCGGGCCCGGCTGCTGCAAGCCCGGGCGGAGCGGCCGCAGCCGGCCCGGGACGACAAGGTGATCACGGCGTGGAACGGCCTGGCCATCGCCGCGCTGGCCGAGGCCGGTGCCGTGCTCGGCTCGGACGAGTGGGTGGCCGCCGCGCGGTCCGCGGCCGAGCTGGTGGTGTCCCGGCACCTGGTCGACGGCCGGCTGCGCCGCGCCTCCCGGGACGGTGAGGTCGGGGCGGCGGCCGGCGTGCTCGAGGACTACGGCTGCCTGGCCGACGGGCTGCTGGTGCTGCATCAGGTCACCGCCGAGCCCCGCTGGCTCGACGCCGCCTGCGGGCTCCTCGACGCCGCGCTCAAGCACTTCGCCGACCCGGCCGTGCCCGGCGCGTTCCACGACACCGCCGACGACGCGGACGCGCTGGTCTGGCGCCCGTCCGAGATCGGCGACAACGCCAGCCCGTCCGGGGCTTCCGCGATCGCCGGCGCGCTGCTGCTGGGTTCGGCCCTCGCCGGTTCCGAGCGGGCCGGCCAGTACCGTGAAGCCGCCGAGCGCGCGGTGTCCCGGGCCGGCCTGCTCGCCGCCCGCGCCCCCCGCTTCGCCGGCCACTGGCTGAGCGTGGCCGAAGCCCTGGCCCGCGGTCCCTTGCAGGTGGCGGTCGTGGGCGCGGCCGACGACCCGCACCGCGCCGCCCTGCTCGCCGCCGCCCGCTCCGCCGCCCCCGGTGGCTCGGTCGTCCTGGCCGGCGAGCCCGACGCCGCCCCGCTGCTGGCCGACCGCCCCCTGGTCGACGGCGGTGCCGCCGCCTACGTCTGCCGCGGCTACGTCTGCGACCGACCGGTCACCACCGCGGCCGAGCTGACCGCCCTCCTCCAGCCGCGCTGACCGACTTGTCGCGGGTACTTCCCACGACAACTGCGTCCTGTCGCGGGAACTTCCCGCGACAAGTCGGTTCTGCCTTGGGTGAACCCCCGTGCACACTGCTCGCGTAGCGGCGTAACTTCTGAAGTATTGTAATCATGTAATTCAGGAGGAAGACATGCACAAGCACTTCGGCCGGGGACGCGGTTGGGGCCAACGGGGTCGCGGCGGCTGGCAGCAGGCCGACCTACCCACCGCCGACGACGCCCCGGCCTGGTTCGCCGGCCGCCTGCCCGACGGCTGGTTCGTGGAGAACCCGCGGGTCACCGTGGACCGCGAAGAGATCATCATCGTCGGCGAACTCCCCGCGTTGGAGGGCGACTTCGACGATGACGCCGCCCGCGCCTCCGCCGAGTCCGGCCGCATCTCCCGCTTCCGCGAGGACACCCGCGACGAGCGCATCGAGATCGCCCGCCAAGCCGAGCACCGCTACGGCCGAAAGGTGGCGTGGGGCGCCAAGATCGGCGCCACCGAGCAGCTCTTCACCACCCACTCCGTCCCGGTGATGACCCGCCTCCGCCAACCCGAACGCCTCATCCTCGACACCCT
>NZ_DASYTH010000426.1:0-22056 GCF_036002505.1 Actinophytocola sp.
GGACGGTCGGCCCGTCACCGTCGCGGTGACGGGCCGACCGGGTCGCATCACTAACCGGTACGCAACGAGCCGCCGAGCTCATTCACGATCGTGTGCGTCGAGGAGAACTCGATCTCGGTGGAACAGAACACTCCGCCGATGCGCACGGAACCGCACGAGGTCGTCTGCGGGCCAAGGCTGCCCTGGATCATGCCCGCCGCCCCGACGGTCGTCCAGTTGTTGTTCGAATACGGGACCAGGACCGGCCCGCCGCTGTCACCCTGGGCGCCGGCGATCTGGCCGGACGTGCGCTGCTTCCCACGAATGGTCCAGAAGGCACCGAACCCGTCATTGAAGCTGATCAGCAGGTGGTCGACCTGGATTCCGCAGTGCACGCCCGAGTTGGCGCCGCTTGTGCACACCCAGTCGTTCACCGAAAGATCGGCGAATCCGACGACCGTCTTGTGGTAGCCATTCGGGTCATTCCACGCCCCGTCGAACATCCAGTAGAAGCCGCCGGCGGTGAGCACCCGCGCGCCGGAACCCGGAGTCGTCGTGACCGTCGTGCCATAGGAGTTGGCCGAGGCGTCCCAGGCACGGTACGGCGTGCTCGTGCAGTGCCGCGCCGTGGTGGTCCGGGCGACCCCACCGAGCCAGATCGCGAAACCACTCGAGCAGCCCGTGCCGTTCGCGCCACGCATCATGCCACCGGCGTTGAACGGGGCGAAATCCGTCGACCTGGTGACGTACAAGGTCGGTTCCGGCGCGATGGAGACCCCGGTCACCAGCGCGGACACCCCGGTGGCGACCTGCTGGGTCGCCGCCAGGCGCGCCGCGAGAGAAGATTCGTCCGGTGCGCTGCGGTAGTGGCCCTGTACGGCCAGCCCGTCCTGATTCAGGTCCGTTGCCGTAACGGAGGTGATGACGAACCCGTCCCAGGCCGGACTGCTGGCGCTGGCCCACAGCTTGTCGACGCCGTCCTGCAACTGCCTGCGCGAATACTTGACCGGCTTGATCGTCACGGTGATCCCGCGTCTAGCCCCTTCCGCGATCACCGCACCCTGCAAGGTCGATGTTCCGGCCCAGAGCAGCGTTGTGGATTTCGGCTCCGCATAGTTCGCCGACTCGACAAAACCCGCGCCGAAGATTCCTGGTACCTCGATGAGCCAGGACTTGAAACCCATCAGAACTTCCTGGTTTGCGAGAACCACGGGATCCGCACTGGCCAGGTAGTCCGATGTCGACCCGCCGGTGGGCGCAGCAGCGGCCGGCGACGGTGCGAACGCCACCAATCCGATCAATGTGAGTGATGTGACCAGAACCGGTTGAAATTTCATGGACCCTCCAGTTTCTCGATCAATTAGACAATTGTCGAGCGACCGGATTGTCGGTCCGCCATCTCGGATCGGTCAACGCCCGCCTCATCAGCGGACCTTGTTCCGGGCAATATTGGCGCAGTTCTGTCAATTCGGAGGCGACGGCTCAGCGGGACACCGGCACGGTCTCCGCCGCCACCTTCAGCGAGGCATGGGTGGGCGCGTCGGGCACGTGAGCCGGGCGTGCGGCGGCGAACTCCTTGCGCAGCACGGGAACGACCTCCTCGCCGAGGATGTCCAGCTGCTCCAGCACGGTCTTCAGCGGCAACCCGGCATGGTCGACGAGGAACAGCTGCCGCTGGTAGTCACCGACGTACTCACGGAAGCCCAGCGTCCGGTCGATCACCTGCTGCGGGCTGCCCACGGTCAGCGGCGTCTGCTCGGTGAACTCCTCCAGCGACGGCCCGTGCCCGTACACCGGCGCGTTGTCGAAGTACGGCCGGAACTCGCTGACCGCGTCCTGCGACCGGCGGCGCATGAACACCTGCCCGCCCAGGCCCACGATCGCCTGGTCCGCACGGCCGTGGCCGTAGTGCTCGAACCGCTGCCGGTAGAGCCCGACCATGCGCTGGGTGTGCTCCTTCGGCCAGAAGATGTGGTTGGCGAAGAACCCGTCGCCGTAGTAGGCCGCCTGCTCGGCGATCTCCGGGCTTCGGATCGACCCGTGCCACACGAACGGCGGCACCCCGTCCAGCGGCCGCGGCACCGAGGTGAACGACTGCAGCGGCGTGCGGAACCGTCCCTCCCAGTCCACCACGTCCTCCCGCCACAACCGGTGCAGCAGCGCGTAGTTCTCGATCGCCAGCGGGATTCCCATTCGGATGTCCTGCCCGAACCACGGGTACACCGGCCCGGTGTTCCCCCGGCCCAGCATCAGGTCCACTCGCCCACCGGCCAGATGCTGCAACATCGCGTAGTCCTCAGCGATCTTGACCGGGTCGTTCGTGGTGATCAGCGTGGTCGCCGTCGACAGCACCAACCGGCTGGTCCGCGCCGCGACGTAGCCCAGCATGGTCGTCGGCGACGACGGCACGAACGGCGGGTTGTGGTGCTCCCCGGTGGCGAACACGTCGAGCCCGACCTCCTCCGCCTTGAGCGCCAAGGTCACCATCGCCGTGATCCGCTCGTGCTCCGTCGGCTCCCGCCCGTTCGTCGGGTCCGGCGTGACATCTCCAACCGAAAAGATTCCGAACTGCATAGTCACGACAACATAGTTGACGTCGCAACCATTCCACTCACGACCCCTCAGCCGGGTGATTGCTTGTCCCTCACTCCGCTCAGTAGCGTTTTGACTACGCAACATCACCACGCTCTGGGGGTCTCCGCCGATGTCGACCAGATCCATGCTGAGCCCGATGCGGCTGCTCATCACCGCCGCTGGCCTGGCCGTTGCCATCATCGGCTCACTGCTCCTCCTCAACTGGTGGATGGTCAGCTGCGGCCGCCTCGCCTGCGACATCAAGCCCGCCTGGGCCGCCGCCGAAGCCTCCACCCCCGACAGCTGCCCACCCGACCTCAAAGCCGCCGCCACCGACGCCACCTGGGCCCGAGGAATCGTCGACAACCTGCCAACACGGCAACCGAAGACCAAGACCAACGGCTGGCTCTTCGCCGACGGCGTCGCTACCAGAAGCTGACCAGCGGGCAAGGCAGCCGGGACGATCCCGACGCACTGTGGGTCGAGGCCAAGAAACTGCTCGCGGCGGCTCCAGTCGACCAACCTCGTAGGGGAGCATCGCACCCTGCGGCGTCGCATGTGGAGGCCAAGGCCGCCGTCTGGCTTCGACAAAACAAGATCACGTACGCGGTCCTGGTCATCAACCACCGGAAAGGCCCGTGCGGCGAGCAAGAGGATCAGGCCGACGACCCTTACACTTGCGCTGTGGTGGTCCGGGCAATCCTGCCGGTTGGTACCACGATGGTTCTGTGGTGGTCGGACCAGGACGGCCGGATGGTGTCGGTTTCGTACGAAGGGGCGGCGACATGACGGCAGTGGCCACGGGAGAGGCCGCAACCCTGAGGGAGCCCGAGGCTGGACGCCGGGTCTACCGGCGCCATGAGTTCCCCGAGTTGATCGACGCCGCCCTGTTCGACGATGGAGACGGGCTCGGCACGATGCACATCGTGTACGCCGAAGACGTCACGATTCCCCCTCAGCGCGGACGATCCAGTAGGAGCGTTCTGGTGGTGACGGTCAACCGCGGATGGGGCGCGGGCTACTTCCGGAATCCCGATAACTGGGCATGGATCACTCGCAATCCGCAACCCACCACCGAGCCACCCGATCTCCTCTTCGACCCAGAGGCAGGCACCGACTTTCCGCCCGGGGCCGCGATTCCCGTCGGCCATCTCCGACGCGCGATAGAGGAATACCTCCAGACCGGGCAACGGCCCACGTACGTGACGTGGCAAGAGGCTGAGCGGTACATGATCTACTGACCGAACCGCCTATGTCGTGAGGGTGCTCACGAAGGCGCTCCAGCCGGCGGAGGTCACCGAGATCGTTGGGCCGCGGTCCTTGGTGTCGCGGATGAGGACCGTGGCGTCGGTGAACTTGATCTCGACGCAGGTTTGGGAGCCGTTGCTGAAGCTGCTTGTGAACCAGCCTTCCCGGGGCGCCACGGCGGTGTTGTCGATCATGCTAACTCCTTGGCGCTTCGACGAATCAGGCGCAGCGAGTCCTGTGCGTTCAGGGTACGCCGGAGTGCCTCACCGTAGGTGAGCGAGAGGTCCCGCACCTGGATCGGATCGTCGATGATGCCGGCGGCGGTGACGGTCTCCTGCCAAGCCAGTGTGGGTAGCTTCGGGCTCTCGAAGTCGATCAAGTGGAACGTTGAGGCACCGAAGAGGCCGCAGGCGGTAGCGGTGAAGGGAATCACCCGGACATCGATGGTGTCGGGATACTTTTCGATCATCGATGCCATGTGCTTGAGCTGCTCGCGGAGGACGGTGGGGCCACCGGTCTGCTGTACGAGCGCCGCTTGGCTGATGACGGCGGTGAGGTGGAGCGGCTCATCAGTGGTGAGCCGGTCTCGCCGCCGCATCCGGACCTCAACGCGCTGGTCGACTTCGACCTGGCGAACCGCGATGTCGGCGGAGATCATGGCGTGGACGTAGGCCTCGGTCTGGAGAAGGCCCGGGATGATCAGGCTCTCGTACGTGCGGATGGTCTGGGCGCCGTGTTCGAGGCCGAAGAAGCGTTGGAGTTCGGTGCTGAACAGGCCGGAGTAGTTCGACCACCAGCCGCGTCGTTTGGCGGCTTCGCGGAGCTCGGTCAGCTCGCGATGCTCGTCCTTGTCGAACTCGAAGAGGTCGAGGAGGGCCACGAGTTTGTCGGCGGCGAGGATCCGGCGCTCGTTCTCGACGGCGGACCAGTAGTTGCGCGTGAAGCCGAGCGCCTCGGTGATGGTGTCCACCTCGATGCCGAGCTGGGCGCGACGTTCGCGCAGTCGCAGGGCAAGCTCCCAGGTCGCGACCGTCGGTGACGCGGGTGGCATGCTTCGTCCTCTCAGGATAGTTGTCAGAACGGCCGATACGGTACCAGTCAGTTTGACAGGTTACGGTAACCAACCTACGGTCGGTTCATGTTCAACCGAAATACTGTGAAGGTCGGCGCCTGGGTGGCGATCCGCGACGGTGCCGCGATCAGCTACAGCGTCAACGGCCGCACCGACGCGGAGTTCCACTGCGGTGAGGAGACGAGCGGCTTCGACCTGGTGTTCGACCCGGAGCCGTTGCGCGAGTTCGTCCGGGCGGCCACCCAGGCGCTCCAGGACCTGGACGCCCGCTAACCGACCGGCGCGGGCGTCGTCACCAACGTCTGGAGCAGATTGGTGCACCAGTCGATCAGCTCCTGGTCACGCAGCACGGGCGCGCCGATCCGGCCGCCTGCCGCGCCTTCCGTCGGACGGGGCACGGAGATCGTGTTGGTGACGGCCTTGTGCATTGCCTTGGGGTAGAGACGCTTCAGCCGGACGAGTTGCGAGTCGCGAAGCACCAGCGGGCTGATCCGGAGCAGGTTGCCCTGGAGGGTGACCTCGGTGACGCCGTAGTGCCGGCAGGTCTGGCGGAACGTGGCGACGGCGAACAGGCGCTGCACCGGCAGCGGCGGGGCGCCGTAGCGGTCGTTCAGTTCCTCGCGGACGGCCGAGAGTTCGCCGGCGTCGCGGGCGGCGGCGATCTTGCGGTAGGCCTCGAGCCGGAGCCGCTCGCCGGAGACGTAGTCGTGCGGGATGTGCGCGTCGACCGGGAGATCGACGCGGACCTCGGCGAGTTCCTCCTCGTCCTCCACCTCGGGGGCGCCGGCGTGCTTGCGGAACGCCTCGACGGCCTCACCGACGAGCCGGACGTAGAGGTCGAAGCCGACGCCGGCGATGTGGCCGGACTGCTCGGCGCCGAGCAGGCTCCCGGCGCCGCGGATCTCCAGGTCCTTCATGGCCACCGCCATGCCGGCGCCCAGCTCGGTGTTCTGCGCGATGGTGGCCAGCCGGTCGTGCGCGGTCTCGGTCAGCGGCGCCTCCGGCGGGTACAGGAAGTAGGCGTAGCCGCGCTCCCGGCCGCGCCCGACCCGGCCGCGGAGTTGGTGCAGCTGAGCCAGACCGAGCAGGTCACCGCGCTCCACGATGAGCGTGTTGGCGTTGGAGATGTCCAGCCCGGTCTCCACGATCGTGGTGCACACCAGCACGTCACTGTCGCGCGCCCAGTACGCCTCGATGACCTTCTCCAGCCGGTCCTCGTTCATCTGGCCGTGCGCGGTCACGATCCGCGCCTCGGGCACCAGCTCGCGCAGCCGCCGCGCCGCCTTCTCGATCGAGGCGACCCGGTTGTGCACGTAGAACACCTGCCCGTCGCGGAGCAGCTCGCGCCGGACCGCGGCGGCCACCTGCCGGTCGTCGTAGGAGCCGACGTAGGTCAGGATCGGGTGCCGGTCCTCGGGCGGGGTGAGGATCGTGGACATCTCCCGGATGCCGGCCAGCGACATCTCCAGGGTTCGCGGGATCGGTGTGGCCGACATGGTCAGCACGTCCACGTGCGTGCGCAGTGCCTTGATGTGCTCCTTGTGCTCGACGCCGAACCGCTGCTCCTCGTCCACGATCACCAGGCCGAGGTCCTTGTACCGCACGCCGGTCTGAAGTAGACGGTGCGTGCCGATCACGATGTCCACCTTGCCCGAGGCCAGCCCCTCGATCACCTCCTCCGCGTCGGTGGCGTGGGTGAACCGGGACAACCCCTTGACGTTGACCGGGAAGGACTGCATCCGCTCGGTGAACGTGTGCAGGTGCTGCTGGGCCAGCAGCGTGGTCGGCACCAGCACCACCACCTGCTTGCCGTCCTGCACCGCCTTGAACGCCGCGCGCACCGCGATCTCGGTCTTGCCGTAGCCGACGTCGCCGCAGATCACCCGGTCCATCGGGACGCCACGCTGCATGTCGGCCTTGACCTCGTCGATGGCGGCCATCTGGTCGGGGGTCTCGGTGAACGGGAACGCGTCCTCCAGCTCGCGCTGCCACGGGGTGTCGGCGCCGAACGGGTGCCCGGGCGCGGCCTGCCGCGCGGCGTAGAGCTGCACCAGCTCCGCGGCGATCTGCTTGACCGCCTTGCGCGCCTTGGCCTTCGTGTTCTTCCAGTCCGAGCCGCCGAGCCGGTTCAGCGTGGGCAGCTCGCCGCCGACATAGCGGGACACCTGGTCGAGCTGGTCGGTCGGGACGAACAGCCGGTCACCGGGCTGACCCCGTTTCGACGACGCGTACTCCAGCACCAGATACTCGCGCGTCGCCCCGGACACCGTGCGCTGCACCATGTCCACGTACCGGCCGATGCCGTGCTGCTCGTGCACCACGAAGTCGCCCGGCTTGAGCGCCAAGGGATCCACGGCGTTGCGGCGCCGCGACGGCATCTTCGCCGAAAGGTCCCGGGTGGACGTTCCATGCCGGCCGCCGGTGAGGTCCGCCTCGGTGAGCACCACCAGGGCCCGTTGCGGGGCGACGAAACCGTCCTCCAGCGCGCCGCGGACCACGGTGACCACACCGGGCCTGGGCGCCTCGGCGAGGCCATGCTCGGCGCACACCGCCGCCACGTCCGCCTCGGCGAGCTGCTCGACGGCGCGCTTGGCCGTGCCCGCACCGGGCACCACGAGCACCGCGGCGCCCCCCGTCGCGGTGTGCGCGCGCAGGTCGGCGAACGCCCGGGCCACGTCGCCCCGGTACGACTCGACCGGGGTGAGGTCCAGCCGCACCACGTTCTCGTCCGGCGTGGTCAGCTGGGACAGCGTCCACCACGGGCGCCCGGTCTCCCGGGCGTGCCCGGCCACGTCGGCGAGGTCGTGGTAGGCCGACGCACCGAGGTCGATCGGCGCCTTTCCACCACCCGCGGCCGCCATCCACGACGCCTCGAGGAACTCCTGCCCGGTGCGCACCAGGTCGTGCGCCCGGGTCCGGATCTTCTCCGGGTCGGCCAGCAGCACGTGGGCATTCGGCGGCAGCACGTCCGTCAGCAGCTGCAGCTCGCCGCCGCAGAGCGCCGGGATGAGCGCCTCCATGCCCTCGCACGGGATCCCGTTGGCCAGCTTGTCCAGCATCTCGTGCAGGTGCGCGTCCGCCCGGTGCCGCCCGGCCAGCTCGGCGGCGCGCTCCCGGACGCTCTCGGTGAGCAGCAGCTCCCGGCACGGCGGCGCGGTCAGCTTCGCCACGTCGCCCGGCAGCGACCGCTGGTCCGCCACGGAGAACGCGCGCAGCTCGCTGACCTCGTCACCCCAGAACTCCACCCGCACCGGATGCTCCGTGGTCGGCGGGAAGAGGTCGACGATCCCGCCCCGCACCGCGAACTCCCCGCGCTTCTCCACCATGTCCACGCGCGCGTAGGCCAGCTCCACCAGCCGCTCGATCAGCCCGTCGAAGTCGGCCTCCACCCCCGGCTCCAGCTCCACCGGCGCCAACTCCCCCAGGTCCGGCGCCATCGGCTGGATGAGACTCCGCACCGTGGCAACGACCACCCGCAGCGGTTCGCCACCCGGATGCGCCAGCCTCCGCAGCACCGACAGCCGCCGCCCCACGGTGTCCGCCCGCGGCGACAACCGCTCATGCGGCAACGTCTCCCAGGACGGAAAGTCCGCCACCTGGGATTCCCCCAGCAGGTCCCCCAGGACGGCGGTCAGCTCATCGGCCTCCCGCCCGGTCGCGGTCACCATCAGCACCGGCACCTTCGTGGCCAGCGCCGCCACCACCAGCGGCCGCGCCGCCGGCGCCCCCTCGATCTCCAAAACCGGCGCCCCCGCGGCCTCCACCAGGGCCGCCAGCGTGGGACCGGTGCGTACAGCGTGCAGCAAACCGGACAACGTCACGGCTTATCCCCTCACCCAAACGCGGACACACCCCTGCCCAGGACGAGTCCACGGGAGGGGTTCTCCCCTCCAGCCTACGACCCCCGTCAGACGGTTTTCGGAGTCAGGCAGCGGTGGTGAAGGTCGTGGCGGCGACCGTGCTCGGCTCGGGTACGGGATCACCGTTGCGGCGCATCCCGTCCAGGTGGAACTCGATTGCTTCCTTCATCAACCGCAGGCATTCGTCCTGGTCATCAGCGGCGGCCACACAACCGGGCAGATCCGGGCACCATGCACCGTAGCTACCGGTCTCACTGCGCTCGATGATGATCGCGTAGGTACTCACGCCTTCCTCCCACTGACCAGCTTGCCTCAGGATGCTTCGCTCCGTCCCAATGGGCAAGTCTGTGCTCAGCTTGCCGGACACGGTGACCGTCCCCGGCTTGACCGGGTGGTGGAACTGACGGTGACTACCTTTGATGCGAGCCAGGAACCAGCCGTCGGCTTCGATTGTCTTGATCATCTCTCCCACTTTCACGGGCATGCCAAGGTCTTCGGCCATCCCGTGATGTGCCGCCACTACACGATTGGGCGAACAGTCTTCAGGGTTTGGCGACGGTCAGGAGGACCACCGAGGGTTCGAGGGCTTCGACGGATTGGCGGCCGTCGGGGATGTCGAGGAGGTCGCCGGTGCGGGCGTCCCAGGAGTCCTTGCCGGCGTTGAGGCGGATGCGGCCGCGGAGGACCTGGAGGGTGGCCTCGCCGGGGCTGAGGTGGTCGGCCAGGACGGCGCCCTCGGCGAGGGCGATCACGCTTTGCCGGAGCACGTGCTCGTGGCCGCCGAACACGGTCTTGGCGCTGCGCCGGCTGGCGTCCTCGTTGGCGATCTTCAACTGTTCGCGGGCAACGGCGTCCAGGGACAGTTTGCGCATGGTCATCAGTGTCCCCCAGGGAAGCGCGGCGCGCGCTTCTCGAGGAACGCCCGTACCCCCTCGGCGTAGTCGGCGCCGGTGACCGACTCGACGTAGAGCGCCCGCACCGCGTCGTCCTCGACCACCTGCCCGTCGATGATCCGGTTCACGATCGTCTTCGCGCCGCGCACGCTCACCTCGGCCCGCGCGGCGATGGTCTCGGCCAGCGCGAACGCCCGCGCCACCGGATCGTCCACCACCTCGTTGACCAGCCCGATGCGCAGCGCGGTCGCCGCGTCGAGGATCTCGCCGGTGAACAGGATCTGCTTCGCCCACGCCGGCCCGACGGCGCCGACCAGCTGGCGGGTGGACGTGAAGTGGTAGACGATGCCGAGCTTGGCCGGTGTGATGCCGAACCGCGCGCCGGGCGCGGCGACCCGGAGGTCACACGCCAGCGCCAGCTCGCACCCGCCGCCCACGCAGCTCCCGCTGATCGCCGCGATCGTCGGGATGCCCAGACCGGCGATGGCCCGCTCCGCCGCATGCACCGCCCCGCTGTACCGCTGCGCCCCCTCGGCATCGGCCCGCAGCGTGGCGAACTCCCCGATGTCGGCGCCGGCCGAGAAGTGATCGGTACCCCGGATCACCAGCGCCCGGACTCCGGGTTCGGCCGCGACCTTGTCCATCAGCGCCGGCACCGCCGACCACATCTCGAAGCTCATCGCGTTGCGCTTGGCCGGCCGGTCGATGGTCAGCACGGCCAGCGCCCCGTCGATCTCAAGCCTGAGATGCTCGCTCACGAAACCCAACCTATCCGGACGAATCACACAGCGGTGCCACGCCCGGACGGGCATCCTGAGGGCCATGCGTTACGTGTCGCTGTGGTTCGTCGCGATCACCGTGCTCTCCTCGTGCTCGGCGAGCGCGGGGGTGGGGCAGGTCCCGTCCGGCCCATCAGGCGAGGTCAGCGTCCCCAGCTCGGCGGCACCGTTCTCCGGGTTCAAGGTCGAAGAGGTCTACGGCGACCTGCAGCACGGCTGGGACATCGGGTTCCTGCCGGACGGCAAGGTCCTGGTATCCGAGCGCATCGGCCGGTTCACCTTGCTGTCCAACGGAAAGCCCGGCGCGGCCGCCACCCGGCTGAAGGCCGACACCGGGGACATCCTGGTGCGCGGCGAGGGCGGGCTGCTCGGCATGGTGATCCACCCCGACTTCCGGGTCACCCGGCAGTTCACCACCTGCCAGACGCACACCGAGAACGGCCAGGCCAAGGACATCCGCCTGGTCACCTGGCAGCTCTCCGACGACGAGCAGGTCGCCACCCGGGTGAAGGAGCTGCTCACCGGCCTGCCGGTGAACCCGAGCGGCCGGCACTCGGGCTGCCGGCCCACCCTCGCCCCGGACGGCGCGCTGCTCGTCGGCACCGGCGACACGGCCTCCGACCCGCGCATCCCCCAGGACCGGAAACGCCTGGGCGGCAAGGTGTTGCGCGTCTACCTCAGCAACGGCCAGCCGGCCGCCGGAAACCCGTTCCCCGGCTCGCCGGTCTACACCTACGGCCACCGCAACCTCCAGGGCGTGGCCATCCGCCCGAACACCGACCAGGTCTTCACCGCCGAGCACGGCCCGGACAAGAACGACGAGGTCAACCTGCTCAAGGCGGGCGCCAACTACGGCTGGGACCCGTCCCGCGGCGGCGCCAACACCACCGACTACGACGAGTTCGTCCCGATGACCGACCTGCAGCGGTTCCCCGACGCGGTCCCGGCCAAGTGGCAGTCCGGCGACACCACCGAGGCGATCTGCGCCGCCGCGTTCCTCTCCGGCCCCCAGTGGGGCACCCTCGACGGCGCACTGGTGATCACCGCGCTCAAGGGCGCCAAGCTCCTCGTCCTCACCCTCGACCAACCCGGCAACGTCACCTCGGTCAACATCCCACCCGAGTTCAACGACAAGTACGGCCGCCTCCGCGCCGCCCGCACCGCCCCCGACGGCGCCCTCTACCTCACAACCACCAACGGGGACAAGGACAAACTACTTCGGGTGACCCCAGCCTGATCGCACGCCAACACCCTCCCGCTGCTGCCAGACTCGCACCCATGCCAGAACACAAGCGCGACTTCCGCGCCGATTTCCGCAAGATCAACCGATTCGTGGTGCGGAGTGACCTCCGGTTCGCCAGGCTCATGGATCACTTCGGGATTCCCGACGTCTCGGATGAAGAGGTCGACAAGTTCCTCGCCGAGGAGAGCTTGACGCGACCTGTCAAGTCCTCCACGGCCGTCATGGCCCATCTGTCCACAGGCAGTCCATCTGTCCACAGAGAACCTCGTGCGACCCACCCGAGGCGCGCCGGGGAGCCACGATGAAACGCATGACAACGCTGAAAGTTCACGAGCGTCGAATCACCTCACTGGAAGGTTGTGTCACGGACGTCAAGGAAATCCTGACCTCCCACAGTGAGTCGATCTATCGGCTGGAACGGGACAACATCGCGAACCGCCTGGGGATCTCCATGATTCTCGAGCGCCTCGACCTTCCACTGATCACGGAGGAGCAGATCGACGAGGTTCTCGATGCACGGTAGCCGGGCTCAGCCGCGTTCGCGGAGCGTCGGCTTCTTTTCCAGGTGGGATAGGCCTTTCCAGGCCAGGTTGACCAGGTGCGCGGCGACCTCGTCCTTCTCCGGCTTACGCGCCTCGAGCCACCACTGACCGGTCAGCGCCACCATGCCGACCAGCGCCTGGCTGTAGAGCGCCGCCAACTTCGGGTCGTAGCCCCGCGAATCGAACTGGACGGCGAGGATGTGCTCGACCTGGCTCGCGATGTCCGACAGCAGGCTGGCGAACGTGCCGGTCGACGTGGCCACCGGGGAATCCCGCACCATGATCCGGAACCCGTCCGCCGAACTGTCCACATAGTCCAGCAACGCCCGGGCCGCGCGCTCGAGGAGAGCACGCGGATGCGCGTCCTCCGCGAGCGCCGCGGTCATCCGGCCCAGCAGAGCGGACATCTCCCGGTCCACGACGACCGCGTAGATCCCCTCCTTGCCGCCGAAGTGCTCGTACACCACCGGTTTGGACACGTTGGCCCGGTGCGCGATCTCCTCCACCGAGGCGGCGTCGAACCCCCGCTCGGCGAAGAGAGACCGCGCCACGTCAAGGAGTTGTTCGCGCCGCTCCTTGCCGGTCATCCGGATCCGGCCGACCGGAGGTGTCACCCGGTCACTTCGGCTCCGGCGGTGATCTTGGCCAGTCGCTGGGAGGTCGGCCACCGCACGTCGTAGACCCAGCCGAACCGCTCGAACAGCCAGATCGTCCGCGCCGAGATGTCGATCTGCCCGCGCTTGACGCCGTGCCGGGCGCAGGTCGGGTCGGCGTGGTGCAGGTTGTGCCAGGACTCGCCGCCGGACAGGATCGCCAGCGGCCAGAAGTTGGCCGCCTTGTCCCGGGACACGAACGGCCGCTCGCCGATCATGTGGCAGATCGAGTTGGTCGACCAGGTGATGTGGTGCAGCACGGCGACCCGGACGAACCCGGCCCAGAAGAACGCGGTCAGCGCGCCCCACCAGGACCAGGTGATCAACCCGCCGAGCACCGCCGGGAGCACGAAGGTGAGCGTCGTCCACAGCACGAACAGCCGGTTGATCCGGACGATGTCCTTGTCCGCCATCAGGTCCGGGGCGAACCGCTCCTTGTTCGTCACGTCCCGCTCGAAGATCCAGCCCATGTGCGCGTGCCAGAACCCGCGGGCCAGGGCCCACGGCGAGGTGCCGAACAGCCACGGCGAGTGCGGGTCACCCTCCCGGTCGGAGAACGCGTGGTGCCGCCGGTGGTCGGCGACCCAGGTGATCGGCGGGCTCTGCACGGCGAGGCTGCCGGCGAGGGCGAGCGCGATCCGCATGCCGCGCTTGGCCTTGAACGACCCGTGGGTGAAGTGCCGGTGGTAGCCGACCGTGACCCCGAGCAGCGTCAGCCAGTAGAACGCCCCGAAGAGCACGACGTCGACCCAGGTCAGGCCCCAGCCCCAGGCGAACGGCACGGCCGCGATCAGCGCCGCGAACGGCACCAGGATGAAGATGTACACCGCGATCTGCGTGGCCGCGTTCCGCTGCCCCGTGATCACCGGCTTGGGACCGCGCGTGTCGGTTGCAACCTGCTCATCGAGGGTTGTGGTCATCCGAAACCTCATGGCTCTCTACTAAGGCCGACCTAACTTACGACAGCGTAGGTATACCCACGGAGCCCGCGCCATACCCGGCGGCAATCTCACCCGCCGCCACCCCGGCACCGGGAGAAACTCACTGAAACCATGCAGTAACGCAACGCATTCACGACTCACGGAGTGTGATTTCAGTAACACCCGATTGGACGCGCTGCGAACCAATCGTGCGGGCGGTGCTGACCTGCGCAGGGTGGTCGTGCCACGATGTCTTGCTGGGTGCGGGAGACAGGGAGAGGAATCCCGGCATCCGCAACCCAGAATGTGATCCGCCGTGGTGTAAAGGCAGCACCTCAGATTTTGGTTCTGATGGTTCAGGTTCGAATCCTGGCGGCGGAGCGGGGATGTGCGGTGCGGGAGAACCATGACGACGACGCAGACGACAGCCGGCCTCAACAAGGGGTGGATCGCGAGCGTGAACGACGGCGAGCGGGACGACGGCGTGGAGGGGGCGGGCCCCCTCCAGGGGGTCGGTGATGACACCGTGCTTCCCGCGCCCGCCGAGCGGTCGGACGCCTGGCTCGTGGGTCGCGCGCGTGAGCTGCTGCCCACGTCCACCAGCGGTGAGCTGGACGAGAAGCAGCGCCGGACCGACGAGCTGGACCGGCTGCTGGCCGAGGCACAGCATCGCGGCGAGCCGCGGATGGTCGCCCAGTTACTGCGCGCGGCCATCGTGATCCGGGTGGCCGACGCCGACGGCGAGTTGGCCGACTCCGCCGAGCTCTTGCTCGACGAGCTGCTCGCGCACACCAAACGGCACGGACTCGTTGTCCTGCAAGCGGATGCGCACGCCCTGCGGGGCCGCCGGCAGCTGCTGGTCGGCGCCGAGGACAAGGCGCTGTCCGACGTGGCGGTGGCGCTGGCGCTGCTCGACGAGGAGATCACCCCGGACACCGTGCTCGGCCGGCGCACCTCCGACGTGCTGATGGCCGAGACCCTGATGGACATCGGCCAGGTGCTCACCCAGCTCGGTGTGTACGAGGGCGCGGACCTGGTGATGAAGCGGGCGCACCGCTACATCAAGGACAGCGGCGGCCCGCAGATGATCTCCATGCACCTGGTCAACCGCACCCGGCTGCTGCTGAGCTGGGGGCTGCGGCTGGAGCGGATCGGCGAGACCTCGCAGGCGATCAAGCAGTTCACCACCGCGGCCTCGATCGCCGTCGCGGTGGAGGCGCTCGAGCCGGCATTGTCCGACAACCCGGTGGTCAGCGCCGCGCACGCGCTGGCCCACTCCTCGACGATGTACACCGCGCGGCTGGAGAACCTGATCGATGTCCCGCTCTACCCGCGGGACCTGATCCTGGTGTCCATCGCGCTGGCCCGCTGCCTGGAGACCGAGGGGCACACCGAGCAGGCCGTGAAGGTGCTGGGCGACGCCCGCGAGCGGCTGCACGACGCCTCCGAGCGGACCCTGCGCCTGTGCCTGATCCGCGAGTTCGCCCGGCTGTCCGGCACCGACGGCGGCGAGCGCACCACCAACGCGCTGGAGCACTACGCCACGGAGCTCGAGGAGCAGCTCTGGGCCATGCGCGAGTCCCGGATCACCACGCTGACCACCCGCCGCGAGCACGAGCGGCTCTCCCGCCGGCACGGCACGGTGGAGCGGCAGGCCATGCAGGACCCGCTGACCGGACTGGCCAACCGGCGCGCCCTGGACGAGCGGCTGGAGAGCCTGGTCGCCGCCCCGGCCAACCACCCGCTGGCCATCGCCCTGGTCGACCTGGACGGGTTCAAGGTGGTCAACGACCAGATGTCGCACGCCGAGGGCGACGACGTGCTCCGGGTGATCGCCTCCACCCTGCGGGACACCTTGCGCGGCAACGACATGGTCGCCCGCTACGGCGGCGACGAGTTCATCGCGCTGCTGCCCGGCGCGCCGCTGCACGCCGCGGAGAACGCGCTCAACCGCGCGGTGAACGCGGTCGCCGCGCTGCCGCACGACCTCTCGCACGGCGTCACCCTGTCCGTCGGCGTGGTGACGCTGCGCCCGCAGGAGAGCGCCACCCGCGCCCTCGCCCGCGCCGACGCCGCCATGTACCAGGCCAAACGCCAGGGCGGCAACGGCGTCGTGTCCGCCGCGCCCAGCACCGGCACCACCGGCACGCACAACCTGGACAGCCTGACCGCGACGACCTTGACCACGGTCACCACGGACCCGTCCTGGGCGCTGCCGGACGGCACGTGACCGGCGCGATCAGATGGACAGGTCGTAGTCGTCCACCAGATTCCCGCCGCCCTCACCGCTCAGCCGGGCGATGACGCTCAGGTTGGCGTCGTGACGAGCGCAGTGGAACCGGCAGTCGGTGAACGTGGCGTCCGCCAGCCGCCCGGCCTCCGGCACCGCGGCGCGAAACTCCTCGACCCGCACGTCCGTCATCGACTGCACGCTGTGATCGGCTTCCATCAGCAACTTCACCTCGAGGTACTGGCAGCAGCCGATGCTCCTGGCGAGTGCATCTCCTCTTGCCCGCGCTCGCGGTAGTACGCGTCGCCCATTCGGTGCCGGCCGCCCGGGCCAGGGCCGTTTCAAGATCGTTTGAGCAGCGCCTCGGGCGGTGCTACCCGAGGCCGGTGGCGTGCCGGTGGTGCTGGAGCCGCGCGACACCTCAGTGTCCACTGTGGAGTGAATGCGAGGAATGCGTCCTTCCTCACGCCCAGCGCGAGGAAGGACGCATTCATCGCACGACTTCGGAGCCACTGGAATACCTGGCGTCACCACAGTCCCATCAGCAACAGCAACCACCCAGGTGATCTTGAAACAGCCGTGCCGCCGGGACAGCGGGCAGGAACCGGGCCGGAGCGGGCCGAACGGGCGGGCCGCCGGCCGTCAGTCGGGTGCCCGTCGCCTTTGGACGGCCTCATCCCCGGGACCCGGAAGGAGCACATCACCTGCACGTAGGATCGGTCCACCGTGGTAGCCGAGACAAGACTGGGAGCAGCCTGATGCCGGTGGACGCGACCGGCCCGAGCCGTCCAACGCCGTTGACAGTGGTGATCATGGCGGCGGGCGAGGGTACCCGCATGTGTTCCGCGAAACCGAAGGTGCTGCACGAGATCGCCGGCCGCTCCTTGGTCGAGCACGTGGTCAGGGCGTGCGCCCCGCTTGACCCGGACCACCTCGTGGTGGTGGCGGGTCATGGCCGCGCGGCGGTCGAGACGCATCTCGGCGACGTCGCGAAGGACACCGGCAGGACGATCCAGGTCGCCGTCCAGGAGCCACAGCGGGGCACCGGTCACGCCGTCTCCTGCGCCCTGTCGGTGCTTCCGCCGGATCTCACCGGAGCGGTACTGGTGTGCAACGGAGACGTGCCGCTGCTGGACACCGCGGTCCTCGCGGCGCTCCTGTCCGGCCACGACGCCGGGTCCGCGGTGACCGTCCTGACCGCCGTCGTCGACGACGCCACCGGCTACGGCCGGATCGTGCGCGCCGCCGACGGCTCGCTCGACGCGATCGTCGAGCACCGGGACGCGACGCCGGAGCAGTTGGCCATCAACGAGTTCAACGCCGGCATGTACGTGTTCGACGCGGAGGTGCTCGCCGACGCGCTCGCCCGGTTGACCCCGCACAACGCGCAGAGCGAGCTGTACCTCACCGACGTCGTCGGCATCGCCCGCGGCGACGGGCACCGGGTGGGCGCGCTGGTGTGCCCGGACCCGTGGCTGGTCCAGGGCGTGAACGACCGGGTGCAGCTCGCCGCGGTGGGCGCGGAGTACAACCGGCGGCTGGTCGAGGGCTGGATGCGGGCCGGGGTCACGGTGGTCGACCCGGCCACCACCTGGCTGGACGCCGGCGTCGAGCTGGCCCGGGACGCGCGCATCGAGCCCGGGGTGCAGCTGCACGGCAGCACCCGGATCGGCGAGGGTGCCACGATCGGTCCGGACACCACGCTCACCGACACCGTGGTCGGCGCGGGCGCGCAGGTGATCCGCACGCACGGCAGCCAGGCCGAGATCGGCCCGGGGGCGAGCGTCGGCCCGTTCGCGTACCTGCGGCCCGGTTCCGTGCTCGGCGAGCGCGGCAAGATCGGCACGTTCGTCGAGGTGAAGAACTCGCAGATCGGGACCGGCTCGAAGGTGCCGCACCTGTCCTACGTCGGCGACGCCACCATCGGCGACTACACGAACATCGGCGCGGCCAGCGTGTTCGTCAACTACGACGGCGTGGCCAAGCACCGGTCGGTGGTCGGGTCGCACGCGCGCACCGGCTCGGACAACATGTTCGTGGCGCCGGTGAGCGTCGGGGACGGGGCCTACACCGGAGCGGGAGCGGTCATCCGGCGCAACGTCCCACCTGGTGCGCTCGCGGTTTCCGGTGGGCCACAACGGATCCTGGACCGGTGGGTGCTCAAGCACCGGCAGGGCACGGCGGCGGCGGAGGCGGCGCAGCGCGCGCTGGACGAGCAGGCCGGTGAGAATGAACAGGCGGGGACGGACACGGACGGCAAGGGATGATCACCATGATCGCGAAGTCGGGGACCCCCAAGAAGAACCTGATGTTCCTGTCCGGCCGGGCCCACCCCGAGCTCGCCGAGGAGGTGGCCAAGCACCTCGGCATCGGCATCACCCCGCAGTCCGCCTACGACTTCGCCAACGGCGAGATCTTCGTGCGGTTCGAGGAGTCGGTGCGCGGCACCGACGCGTTCGTGATCCAGAGCCACACCGCGCCGATCAACCAGTGGGTGATGGAGCAGCTGATCATGGTGGACGCGCTGAAGCGGGCGTCCGCCAAGCGGATCACCGCGATCATGCCGTTCTACCCGTACGCCCGGCAGGACAAGAAGCACAAGGGCCGCGAGCCGATCTCCGCGCGGCTGGTCGCCGACCTGTTCAAGACCGCCGGCGTCGACCGGATCATGACCGTGGACCTGCACACCGCGCAGATCCAGGGCTTCTTCGACGGCCCGGTGGACCACCTGCTGGCCCAGACCCTGCTGGCCTCGCACGTGGCCGAGCACTACGGCGATGCCGACATCACCGTGGTCTCCCCGGACGCCGGTCGCACCAAGCTCGCCGAGAAGTGGGCCGACGACCTCGGCGGCCGGCCCATCGCGTTCATCCACAAGACCCGGGATCCGTTGCGCCCCAACGACGTCGTCGCCAAGCGGGTGGTCGGCGACGTGCGCGGCCGGCTCTGCGTGGTGATCGACGACATGGTCGACACCGGCAGCACCATCGCCAAGGCGGTGGACCAGCTGCTCGAGGAGGGCGCCGCCGACGTGGTCATCGCCGCCACCCACGGCGTGCTGTCCGGCCCGGCCCCGAAACTGCTGTCCCAGTGCGGTGCCCGCGAGGTCATCTTCACCAACACGCTGCCGATCCCGGAGTCCAAGCAGTTCCCCGGCCTCACCGTGCTCTCCATCGCGCCCCTGCTCGCCCGGGCGATCCAGGCGGTCTTCGAGGACGGCTCGGTGACCAGCCTCTTCGACGGCAACGCATGAGCTAGCGGTGCGGTGACCCACCACCCGAGTCGACCCACGACCGGAGGTCAACATTCCCGAGTTGTCGACGATCGCTGACCGGCCGGCTGCCCCAATAGCCGTCCGATAACCGAACGCTCAGGTCTACCCTTTCGCGGCGGGCGGAGGGAACGGCCATGGGAGCTGGGGTCGACATACGCCTGCTCGGTCCCGTCGAGGTGACCGGCCCGGCTGGGCCGGCCGAACTGGTCGGGGTGCGGCAGCGGGCACTGGTCGCGCTGCTGGCGCTGAACGCGGGCAGCGTGGTGGCCAGGGCGCGGCTGATCGACGCGCTGTGGGGCGAGGATCCGCCGCGGACCGCGGTGCGCACGCTGCAGAGCCACGTCACCCGGGTGCGGCAGGCGCTGCGGACGTGCGGGTCCGGGGACGTGCTGCTCGCCCGGGAGCCCGGCTACCTGCTGGCGGTCGGCCGGGACCGGGTGGACGCGCTGCGGTTCGAGGACGCGGTCCGGCTCGCCCGCACTGAGCCCGGCGCGGCGCCGGACCGGCTGCGGGCGGCCCTCGGGCTGTGGCGGGCCGAGGTGGGCATCGCCGGCGTGGTGGACGGGTGGGCGGCCCGCGAGGTGGAGCGGCTGACCGAGCTGCGGGTGAGCGCCCTCGAGGACCTGTGGGCGGGCGAGCTGGACCGGGGCGGGCACGCCACCGCGGTCGACGAGCTGGAGCGCCTGCTCGCCACCTGGCCCGGCCGGGAACGCCTGGTAGGCCTGCACATGCTGGCGCTCTACCGGTGCGGCCGGGTGGCCGACGCGCTGGAGCGCTACGAGCGGTTGCGCGCCCGGCTGGCTGACGAACTCGGCGCCGACCCCGGCCCGCGGCTGCGTGCGCTGCACACTGCGATCCTGCGCCACGACCCGGGCCTCGAGCCGGCGATCGAGCCGGCACGGCCGGTGCCCGCGGCCCCGGTACCCGCGCAGCTCCCGCCCCCGGCCGGGCACTTCTCCGGCCGCGCCGCCGAGCTGACCGGGCTCGCCCGCGCGACCGAGCCGGTCCTGCTGATCCGCGGCACCGGCGGCGCCGGCAAGACCGCGCTCGCCGTGCGGTGGGCACACCAGGCCCGAAACCGGTTCCCGGACGGTCAGCTGTTCGTCGACCTGCGCGGGCACGACCCGGACACCGCGTTGACCCCGGCCGCGGTGCTGACCCACGCGCTGCGCGGCCTCGGGGTGCCCGGCGACCGCGTTCCCGCCGAGGTTCCCGACCAGACCGCGCTGTACCGGACCCTGGTGCACGACAAGCGGATCCTGGTGGTGCTGGACAACGCCGGCACCGCCGACCACGTCCTGCCGCTGGTGCCCACCGGCCCGGGCAGCCGGCTGCTGGTGACCAGCCGCCGGCAGCTCGCGGCCCTCGCCGTGCATCACGCGGTGCACGCCGTCGACCTCGGCATGCTCAGCGCGCCCGAGGCGCTGGACCTGGTCGGCCGGATCCTCGGCCCCGAGCGCGTCGACCGGGAGGCCGGCGCCGCGGCGGAGCTGGCCGACCTGTGCGACCGCCTGCCGCTGGCACTGCGGATCGCCGCGGCCAAGCTCGCCGCCCGGCCGCACCGGCCCGTCGCCGACCTGGTCGCCGAGCTCTCCGGCCCGGACCGGCTCGACACCCTGGCCCTCGACGGCGAGTCGCCCGGCGTGCGCGCCGTGTTCGCCAGCGCCTACCAGTCGCTGAGCGAGCCCGCGGCCCGGCTGCTGCGCCTGCTCGGCCCGCACCCGGGCACCAGCTTCACCACCCACCTCGCCGCGACCCTCGCCGGCGTCCCGTTCGGCAGCGCCCGCCGGTCCGTCGACGAGCTGGCCGCCGCCCACCTGATCACCGACAAGGGCGCCAACCGCCACCGCTTCCACGACCTGATCCGGCTCTACGCCGCCGAACGCGCCCACGCGGAAGAACCACCGGACAGCACGGCCGCGGCGCAGACCCGCCTGCTCGACTGGTACCTGGCGATCACCCACGCCGCCAACGCCATCCTCGATCCGGCCCGCGACCGGGTGACCCTAGAGTCCGATGTGGACATTCCGTTCCCGGCCAACCGCCCGGCCGCGTTGGCGTTCCTCGACGCCGAGCACACCAACCTGATGGCCGTCCTGCACCACGCGGACGACCCCGTGGCGTGGCGGATGTGCTACCTCCTCGCCGGCTACTTCGAGTCCCGCGGCCACCACCGCGACCGGATCCTCGCCTACCACCACGGGTTGGCCGCCGCGATCCGCCTCGGCGACCCGGCCACCGAGGCCCTCATGCGCAGCGGCCTCGGCATCGCCCACTTCGCCGCCCGCAGTTACGAACAGGGCCTCGAGCACTTCGGTGTCGCCCTCACACTGGCGCGGGTCAGCGGCGACCAGCGCGGCGAAGGCCACGTGCGCAGCAACATCTCAGCCACGCTGGGCCGGCTCCGCCGGTACGACGAGGCCATCGAAGTCGCTGAGCACGCACTCGCCGTGCACACCGCGAACGGACACCAGCACGGGATCACCTTGGTACTCAGCAACATCGGCTGCCTGCATGCCCGCGCCGGACGGCTCGAGCCGGCGCTCGAGCACCTCACGCGAGGGCTGTCGCTGGCCAGGAAGGAACATGACATCCGGCTGGAGGCCGGGATCCTGCTCAACCTGGGCGAGGCCTACCGGCGCGCCGGCAACCACGACTGCGCGATGCACTACCTCACCGCGGCCCTCGCGCTCCTGCGTCAGCAAGGAGACCGGTGCACCGAGGCCAGCACCCTGAGCGAGATCGGCCTGACCCACCTGGGCGCGGGCGATCCGGTCGCGGCCCGGGAC
>NZ_DASYTH010000427.1:0-14193 GCF_036002505.1 Actinophytocola sp.
AAGGCCCCCTTCATCGCCCGCCGACCGCCCATTACGGGAAGCTCACGACGTAGCTGATCTGGTTGGCGGTGTTCGCCACGGCGCCGGTGTCGTTGATGACCCGGTTGATCGTGCCGACCCCGCCCAGCGACACCGCCACCAGGTCGTGGAACCGGACGCCCGCGACGTTCGGCACCTCGAACCCGCGACTGGCCACAATGGACCGGTTGACGTTGAAGAAGCAGTAGGCGCCGACGCCCCAGGCCTCGTGCGTGGTCACCGAGTTGGCCACCTTGTACGCCGCCCAGCCGAGGTTGCCGCCACCGCTGCTCCAGGACGCCTGGTCCGGCGGGTCGTACGGCATCTCGTTCTGGAAGAAGTACGTCCGGCCGCCGTTGCCGTTCCAGAGCACGTTGTACTGCTGGTAGTGCTCGACGAACAGCCCGTACGCGATCACGTTGTTGCCGTTCACCACCACGCCGTTGGCCGCGGTGTTCACGGTCCACCCGACCCCGGCGCCATGATCAGCCCGCCACACCCACGTGTGATCCACGATCACGTCATTGCTGTTGATCCGCAGACTCACCGTGGCCTTCCCGGCACCGGCCCCACCGACCCGGAAGAACACGTCGTGCAGCGACGTCGGATTGGCAGCATGACTGGCTGACGACCCAGACGGTCCGACATCCATCAACACCGGGGAGTTGGTCGAACCGGCATCAACCAGCAACCCCGCGATCTTCACACCATCCACATCAGACACTGAGATGGCCGGAAGGCCTGTATCAGGGATCAGCGTCGCCAAACCCAACCCGAGCACCACCGTGTCCGGCCGGGTGACCCGGATGGTGTCGTTCAGGTGATACACACCGGGCGTGATCAGCAGGTGCTTCCCCTGGGAGAGCGCCGCGTTGATGGTCGCCACCGACGCACCCGGCCGCACCACGTAGAACTGCGACAGCGAGATCGGCGTCCCGGCCGGATTGCCGCCGGACCAGGAAGTACCGCGGGCATTCGTGCGCACGGCCGGCACGAACACGTTGTAGCTGCCGGTGCCGTCAAGATAGAGGAACGGCTTCTCGCGCACCTTCGGGGTGTTGTCCACGACGGTGTGCGACGGGTTGGGAAAGTGCTGGGCCGGGGAGCCGGGATCGCCGACGAACACCATGTTCCACACCGAGCCGTTCCAGCCCCCGTTGAGCTCGCTGTTCCGGGTCAGGAACTGCTGCTGCGAACCGGAAACGACCACACCGTCCATTCGGGAGTCGGCGATCAGGCCGCCGCTGGCCCAGCCGTCGCCGCCGTTCCAGAGCTGGATCTGCCCGGACAGGTGCATCCGCCGGTACGGCGCGGCCTGCGACACCGCCCAGCGCTCGATCTGCCCGGCCGGCAGGTGCACCGACAGGTTCTCCGCCGCCCGCCAGAAGTTCTGCGTGGCGTTGCCGAGGTTGTTGGGGTCGCTGCCCTGCTGCAGCCAGTCCGCCTCCACCCGCACGTGGCCGTTGATGTTCGTCCTGTCCGGCGACAGGCCGAGCCCGGCGACCTGAGTGTAGAACCGCAGGTCCACGTTGGCGGTGTAGGTGCCCGGCTGGAACAGCATCGCGTAGCGCTGCGTGCCGAACTGGTTGGTCCGCATCTGCGCGGCGATCGTGTTGATCCGGTTCTGGATGTCCGCGGTAGCAGTCGATGGCGTGAACACGAACGTGTTGGGCCCGAAGTCCGGATTGCGCGGGTCGGTCGGCGGCACCGTGCTCCCGCCGTCATCGGTGAGAACCGAGAACTCCCACAGCGAGTACCCCCACTGAGTGGCCCGCGCCGTGCCGTTCATGCGCACGAACCGGCCCGAGCCCGCGACGTCGAGCGTCTGGTTGCCGCCGGTGCCGGTGGTGGTCGAGAAGATCGTCGTCCACGGTCCGGTCGCGCTGCCGGACACCTGGATCTGAAAGGCTCTGGCAAACGCTGTCTCCCAGTTCAGGCCCACCCGGCAGATCTGCTGCGTGGAGCCGAGATCGACCTGAAGCCATTGCGGGTCGCTGAACGCGCTGGACCATCGGGTGCCGGCGTTGCCGTCGACCGCGGCGCTTGCCGGGGTCCCGGCATTCTCGGTGGACGACGCGGTGGCCGGCCGGTTCAGCGCCGCGTTGGTGGTGCCGCAAGCCAGGATCGCTGCGGTTGCGGGGGATTGGTTGAGCACGGCGACGGTGCCGAGCACGGTCACCGCGGACGCCGCAAGCGCGGCGAAACGGTGCGGTTTCATGAGCCTGCCTGTCGGACGCAGGGGAGCAGGGGTCTCGTAACCGGTTCCGGAACCGGTTACGGCCCATCTAACCCACCTGCGATCCGGCCGTCAAGCAGGCGCGGATTCCCTTACCACCAAGGAAGTCGGCACGATCAGCGGCTCGTCCGGGAGCGGCTCGCCGGCCAGGTGGTCGAGCAGCAGGGCGGCGGCCGCCTCACCCATCTCCCGGGACGGTTGCCGGACGGTGGTCAGCGCCGGCTGGGTGTGCGCGGCCACCGCGATGTCGTCGAACCCGACCACCGCGACGTCGTCCGGCACCCCGCGCCCGGCCGCGCGCAGCCCGTCCAACACCCCGACGGCCATCAGGTCGTTGTGCGCGAACACCGCGTCGAACGCCACGCCCGATTCGAGGATCTCCCGGATCGCCACGACGCCGGCGTCCCGGGTGAAATCCCCCTCGATCATGAGCCGGCCGTCGAACCGCACCGCCGCGTTGTCCAGCGTGGCGCGGAACCCGTCCACCCGCTGCCGCGTGCAGCCGAAGTGGCTCGGGCCGGTGATCATCGCCAGCTGACTTCGGCCCGTGGTCAGCAGGTGCGCCGCCGCGTCCGCGGCCCCCTCGTAGTTGCTCGTGGCGACCGACGGAAACTCCGGATGGTGCCCCCGGTCGTCGATCATGACCATGGGCAGCCCGTCCTCGTGCAGCTGGGTGATGTAGCTCAGCGTGTCCGGCGGCTCCACCAGCAGCAGCCCGTCGAACGCGTTGGCCGACACATGCCTCGAGAACTGCGTCAGCGAGTCCGCGCCCCGGTTCATCGTGTTCAGCAGCAATCCGTACCCGCGCGCCTCCAGCACGTCGGCCACGCCCTGCAGCACGTCCCCCATCCACGGCCAGGTCAGCCCCGGCACCAGCATCCCGACGGTCTGGGTGCGCCCCTTGGCCAACCCCACCGCCCGCGCGCTCGGCGTGTACCCCGTGGCCGCGATGACCTCGCGCACCCGGATCGCCGTCGCCGCGTCCACGTCCCCCTTGTTGTTGAGCACGCGCGACACCGTCGCCTTGCTCACCCGCGCCCGCCGGGCAACCTCGGCGATCGTGACCCGCATGGCGGCCATGCTAATGCCGAACCCGTCCACCAGCCCTCGGGTAGCGTGGTCGGGGAGAAGGAGCGTGCCATGATCCAGCTGATCCGGTCCAACGATCCGGTCCTGATGTCGTTCGCCGTGTCGGTGCTGCGCGACGCGGGGATCGAGCACACCCTGGCGGACGCGAACATCAGCGTGATCGACGGTTCGATCGGAGCCGTACAGAGCAGGATCCTTGTCGCCGAGTACCAGTACGACGAAGCCGTCCGCCTCCTTTCCGACGCAGGCGTGGCCGTTTAGCCACATCGCTGATTGACCGGCTTCTGCCCTGGACGGCGACCACTCGAGCGCTTTACAGTGTCATTCCCGCTGACGCGGACTAATTGATCACTGAATACTGGGGGAGGACCCATGTTCTCAGTAACATGGGGTCGGCGCGCGCCTTGGCGTCTGCCGGCCCTGGCATTGATCGCTATTTTTGCCGGAATTGTCGCACCCGGCACGGCACTGGCGCAGCCACCTGGCAATGATGATTTTGACGCCGCCGTCGTGATCGGCAGCCTGCCATTCCAGACGTCGATGTCGACGGATGAGGCCACCGCGGCCGCGGATGACCCGACGAGCTGTACCAACAACGCGTCGGTCTGGTTCAGCTTCACCCCGGACCAGGACTTGACCGTCGAGGCCGACACGTTCGGCAGCGGCTACGACACCGTGCTCTCGGCGTACACCGGAACGCGAGGGGCGCTCACCCTCGTGCCGGGCGCCTGCAACGACGACAGTTCCGGCCTGCAGTCGCGGATCGTGTTCGCGGCGACCGCGGGCACGACGTACCACTTCCTGATCGGTCAGTGCTGTGGCTCCGGTGGCACCGGCGGCGGCAGCCTGACGTTCTCGGTCGCCGCCGTGAACACCGCGGTGAACGACAATTTCGCGGACGCCGTCGCCATTCCCGGACTACCGTTCAGCCAAACGGTGGACACGACCGGGGCGACGCTGGAGCCCGGTGAGCCCGCGGGCTCCTGCGGCTCGGTCGCCGGTTCGTTGTGGTACTCGTTCACTCCGACCGAAACCGCGTCGGTCACGGCGCGGGCGACCGGCTCCAACATTCCGGTGGTGACCGTGTTCACCGGAAGTTCCCTGAGTACCCTCACCCAGGTCGCATGCTCGACGTTCTCCCCGCTGACCTTCCGAGCGGTGGCAGGTCAGGCCTACTACCTCCAACTCGGCGAGATCTTCAGCCCGGGCCTGGTTCGGCTGAGCCTCGACGTGGCGCCGGCCGTCGAGGCCCGGTTCGGCTTCTCCCCGCCCGACCCGTCGACGTTCGATTCGGTCAGCTTCTTCGATTTCTCGTTCGACCCCGGTGGGGCCTCGATCGTCACCCGGCAATGGCAGTTCGGCGACGGCACGTCGGGTACCGGGAGCTTCCCGGCCCACCGCTACGCCGTGGACGGCGACTACCAGGTCTCGCTCACCGTGACCACCGCCGACGGCCGGTCGGGATCGACGTCCCAGGTGCTTCAGGTTCGCACCCATGACGTGTCCGTCGACCGGTTCGCCGTGCCGAACAGCGCGCACGCCGGCCAGACCAAGCAGATCACTGTGGCGGTCCGGAACGTCCGGTACGACCAAAGCGTCCGGGTCGAGCTGTACAAGAGCTCCGCGAGCGGTTTCATACAGGTCGGCGCGCTTACCCAGTTCGTCGCGGCGCGGCCGAACCGGACCATCGAGTTCCCGTTCAACTACACGTTCACCAGTGACGACGCCACCCTCGGAAAGGTGACGTTCAAAGCGGTTGCCGTGATCACCGACGGCCGCGACGCCCTGCCCTCCGACAACGAGGTGATCAGCACCCCGACAACGGTGAACTGACCGCGCGGATTGTGGTGTTGGCGGTTGGGCGGCACTACCCTGACAAACTCGGGGGAACCGTGCCGACCGCCAAGACCGCGTCCCTCAAACGCGTGCCGGCCGTCCTCTCCGCACGAGGTCGATCAACCTGAGGAGCACGGTCTTGGCTACCACATCGAGCGAGATTCGCGTCCAATTTCGGGGTGAGGGCTCCGGCGTCGGCGAGTTGACGTGGGGACAGCTGCGAGTTTGGCGGACCTGCGAGCGCACCGGGCGAACCCTGAACCTGGTCATCGTGACGCCCGTGGAGCGGCCCGCCTCCGCCGAGGAGATGGCGTCGGCGCTGCGGTTTCTCGTCAGCCGTCATCCGGTATTCCGGACCCGGCTGCGCTTCGTCGACGGGCGCTCGGGCCCGCGGCACCCGTTGCAGGTCGTTTCCGAGTCGGGGGAGCTGCCGCTGCGGGTCCTCGACATCGACGGCGGCGACGACGCCGACGCGGTTGCCGAGGAGCTGCGGGCGAAGTGGCAGTACACGTGGTTCGACTACGAGCACGAGTTTCCGATTCGGATGGGCGTCGTTCGGCGGTCCGGAAACGTGACCCACACGGTCGTTTGCTACAGCCATGTGATGGTCGACGGCGCTGTGCTGGCAGCCCTGACCGGCGCCCTGCTGGAACCCGGCGTACAGGTGGCGCCGACCCCGAGCCCCCTGGAACTGGCGCGCGCCGAAGGCGGCCCGGTCGGGCGCCGCCAATCCGAGAGATCCCTGCGCTACTGGGCCGAACAGATCGAGCGACTCCCGGTGCGGGTTTCCGCCGGGCCCGTCGAACCGCGGGAGCCGCGTTTCTGGGAGCTCGTGCTGTATTCGCCGGCCATGGAGCTGGGTTTGCGCGCGATCGCGGCGCGCAGGCAGGTCCTGAGCCCGTTCGTGCTGCTCGCCGCCTATGCGGTGGCGGTGGCGCGGGTGATGGGCAACAACCCCGCCGTCGCCCTGCCGATCGTGAACAACCGGTTCCGCCCCGGTCTCACCGGCATGGTCAGCCAGCTCTCGCAGCCGGGAATCATCGTGGTCGACGTCGCGGACGCCACCTTCGACCAGGTCGTGGACCGGACCTGGAAGGCCGCGATGCGCGCGTCATGGTGCGGCTATTACGACCCGGTGGACTGCGACCGGCTGTTCGACGACATCGCCGCCCGCCGGGGCGAGCCGCTCGACATCTGGTGGAACTACAACGACCGGCGCGGCATGTTCGGAACGGACGACGGGACGTTGCCGAGCAGCGAGGCGGAGCTGCTGGCGGTGATGACCGAGGCGTTGCCCCGCACCGAGATGTACTGGGACGGCAAGGCGGATGTGGCCGACGGCGTGCTGTTCGTCGAGGCCGCCTCCCGCGCCATCTGGCCCCTGCCGGAGTTGCCGGACGGCAAGGTCCGGGATACCCGGTTGCCGTTCGTCTACCTCCGGATCACCTGCGACACGCACCGCTTCGCGCCGTCCCAGATCGAGGCGTTCGCGCGCGAAATGGAGGCGGTCGTGGTGGCCGCGGCCCTCGACACGGCGATGGCGACCGGAATCAGGCGGCCGCCCATCGCCGTCTGAGTTGGTTACGGATAGTCGGCGACGAACACCGGCTGGCCGATTCTGGTGGTGTCGGCGGGATCGCCGAGGCCGTTGACGACGTGGTCAATGGTTCCGGCGCTGAGGTTGACGGTCATGACGTGATGCAGCCGCACCCCCGGGGCCGCCGGGACCTCGAATCCGTTCTCGGTGTGGATGCTGGGATCGTTGCGGTTGAACACGTAGACGCCGGCGCCGTGCAGGGTGTGGGTGCGCACGCGGTCGCCGACCTTGTAGCCGGCGAAGCCCTCGACGGCGCCGTTCATCCAGTCGGCCTGCGTGGGCGGGTCGTACGGCAGCTCGTTCTGGTACAGGATCGTGGTGCCGTCCTCGCCGTTCCAGACCGTGTTGTACCGCTGGAAGTGCTCGACGAACAGGCCCGTCGCGGTCACGTGGTCGCCGTTGATCACGACACCGAACCGCCCGGTGTTCGTGTTCCAGCGTTCGGTGTCGGTGAGGCCATCGACCCCATGATCGGCGCGCCACACCCAGGTGTGGTCGATGAGCACGTTGTCGCTGTTGATTTCCAGCGCCGTCCCAGTTTTGCCGACATGCGGACCACCCACCCGGAAGTACACATCGGAAAGTGTGATCGGGTTGCGGGCCGAGCCCTGGCCGTGCTTCCTGCCGACCCGGAGCAGCACCGGCGACTCCCGCAGCCCGGCGTCAACGGTGACGCCCGCGATGATCACGCCGGGCGAGTCGGCGACATCGAGCGGCGTGGCGCCGTTGACGGCCGTGAGCGTGGGATGGCCCAACCCGAGAACCACGGTGTCCGGCCGCTTGACCTCGATGCTCCGGGCGATGTCATACACGCCAGGGGTGAGCAGCAGGTTCCGGCCGCGGGCGAGCTGGTTGTTGATGGTGTGCACCGAGTCCGCCGGGGTCGCCACGAAGAAGTCGGAGATCGGCACCGTGCGCCCCGGGGTCACGCCGTTCGCCCAGGAGATGCCGCGGGTGCCGGTCCGGGCGGCGGGCACGCGAACGTTCAGTTTTCCTTGCGCGTCAACGAAAAGGTACGGCTTCTCGCGGCTCACCGGAGTGGTGTCGAGGGTCGTGTACGGCGGGTTCGGGAAGGCCGCGTCGTCCGGCGCGCCCGCCACGCCCGCGAAGACCTGGTTCCACACCCCGTTGGACCAGCCACCGACCTCGCTGTTGCGGATCAGCCACTGCTGCTGCGACCCGTTGATGGTGAACGGCAACCTCGAGTCGGCGATGAACCCACCGCTGGCAAACTGCGGCCCGGCTGTGCAGTAGTCCATCAAGGAGAGGTTCCCGCCACTGATGTTGAGCCGCCGCATCGACACGGCCTGCGAGACCGCCCAGAAGTTCGCCGAGGCACGGCAGCCGTCCTGACCGGCGGCGTTGATGTTGATCGTCAGGTTCGCCAGCGTCCGCCAGAAGTTGACCAGCGCCAAGCAGTTGCTCGTCCCGCCGTTCTCCAGGCACCGGTTGTACACCTCCACCTTGCCGTTGATCACGACATCGGTGGGCGCGGCACCCAGCCCGGCGACCTCGGTGTAGTACCCCACTTTGATCTGCAGCGGATGCTCGGCGCTACCGTACGTCCCCGGCTTGAAGAGGAACGCGCGCCGCTCGGTCCCCATCTCGTTGTCCACCTGCGCGGCATGCGTCGCGTCAAGGGTCGCCTGGATGTCGGCGACCGGCATACCCGGATCAAAGATCGTCACGTTGCCGCCGAGTTCCAGTCCGCCGTGCGTGGCCGGATCGGCGGTGGCTGGTGCGGCAGTCGCCGCGGTGAGAGCGAGGGTGAGCACGAACGCTCGCCTGAGTGTGCGAGCGCTCTCACGAGCTGGATGACGCACGATCATCGTTGACCTGCCTGTTAGCCGGAGTGGGAGAGCGCTCTCTTTCTACCGCGCAGATCGCCCGCGCACCATGCTCAGGCATCGGGCGCGGCGACGGAGTCACGAATCCGTACCGGCATGGGAACCCGGTGCGTCTCGCCTTCCTGGCCGGTTTTCTCGCGGTCTCGGTCGATCTCGGCGAGGAGCACCTCGACGGCCTTGCGGCCGAGTTCGTAGTGCGGGAGTGCGACGGTGGTGAGCTTGGGTCGGATCCAGGTGGCGACCGGGTGGTCGTCGAAGGAGACGACGGAGACGTCCGCGGGTATCTTGAGCCCGAAGTCGTCGAGGGCCTGGTAGGCGCCGACGGCAAGCCGGTCGTTGAGGCAGATCAGTGCACGTGGGCGCGCGCGTTCCAGGAGTTCGCGGGTCGCCTCGTACCCGTACTCCGGTTGCCAGTCGGGGCATACCCGGCCGCCGGCGATCCTGACCCCTGCCTGGCCGAGGGCGTCACGGATGCCGGTGAGCCGTTCCACCCCGGCGAGGGCTTCCGGGGGCACGTCGCGGACTCGGGGGCCGGCGCCGATGAGGTGGATGCCGTCGCGGTGGCCGGCGTCGAGCAGCACACCCGCGGCGGCGCGGCCGGCCTCGACCTCGTCCGGCACGACCGAGGAGAGTGCGGACGCCCGCTTCGGCACGGCGTTGAGCAGCACGGCGGGGCCGGCCGTCAGTGCCGCCGGCACCTTGACGGCCCGGGTGAACATCGAGGCGAAGATGATGCCGTCGACCTGGCGGTCGGACATGGCCTGCAGCAGGCCGCGTTCGAGATCCGCCTCGCCCTCGGTCTCACCGATGAACAGCATCATTCCCCGCTCGCGTGCCGCCTCGAGCGCTCCTTTGATCATGTCGCCGGCAAGCCGGGACGTGGCGACGGTGTCCGAGACGAACCCGATCGTGCGGGTCGTGCCCGTGCGCAGGCTGCGGGACACGATGTTCGGCCGGTACTCCAGTTCCTTCGCCGCCTCGACGACCCGACGCTCGACGCTCTCCGAGATCCGGAGTTCCCGGCCCCGTCCCGCCAGCACGAGCGACGCCGTGGTGCGCGAGACGCCGGCGTGCTCGGCGACCTCGGCCAGCGTGACCCTTCGTGGGCTCAACGGGACCCTCCGGTCTCCCGTGGCGGCTTGACACCGATTGACGCGGAGCGTAACACTTGCCGCCTGCTAACCCGGTTTAGCAACAACCGAGGAGGCGCAATGCCGCGTCATGACAGGCACCGCAGGATCGCGATCGGACTCGTCACGCTCGCGGCGACGCTGCCCGTCGCCTGCGGCGGGCCGGGCAGTGGCAGTCCACAGTCGACGGACACGGGGACGACGCTCACCGAGCGGCCGACCTGTGGCAAGGAAGCCGTCACGATGAGCGGGTACTTCGAGACCGGGTTCCCGATGCCGAAGGCGCTCACCGATGAGTTCTCCAAGCAGTTCCCGAACGTCAAGTGGGACATCCGGGAGGACCAGTTCGCGGTGATCACGCAGAACGCGCCGCGGGTGCTCGCGGACGACCCGCCGGACCTGATGCGGCTCCCGCAGGTCTCCGAGCTGGTGAAGGACAACCTGCTGAAGAACCTCGACGGGTACGCCAAGGTGTTCGGCTGGAACTCCTGGCCGGCCTCGCAATTGGCGCAGCTGCGCATGAAGCCCGGCGGCGGCCCGCGCGGCGAGGGCTCACTGTTCGCCATGGGCCTGAACTTCAGCGTAACCGGCGTCTTCTACAACAAGACGCTCGCCGAGCGGATCGGAATGAGTAAACCGCCGGCCACGCTCGCCGAGTTCGACGATCTGCTCACGAAGGCCAGGCAGGCGAACATCACGCCGATCGTGCAGTTCAACGGCGGCGCGACCGGCGGGTTCGCGTTCCCGCTGCAGAACCTGATGGCGGCGTACGGCGAACCGGGGCCCATCAACAACTGGATCTTCCAGAAGCCCGGCGCCACGATCGACCTGGCGTCGAACCAGAAGGCGGCACAGCACCTCGCCGGCTGGATCAAGGCGGGTTACTTCGACCGCGACGCCAACGCCATGGACTACGCGAAGATGATGAGCAAGTTCCAGGCCGGCGACGGCCTGTTCATGTTCAACGGTGACTGGGAATCCGGGAGTCTCGACAAGCAGATGCCCGGCAAGGTCGGCTTCTTCCCGTTCCCGCCCGGGACGACGGGCGGCGCGGCCGCTGCGATGTCGGCGCCGCTCACGTTCGGGATGGCCGCAAACGCGAAGCACGCCGACTGCGCCGCGTTCTTCCTCGACTGGGTCGCGACCAACCCGGTCGCCAGGCGGATCGCCGTCGACGTGGGCGGCTCGCACCCGATGGGACCGGCCGACGGGCCGATGCCTCAGGTCGCACCGGGCACGGTCACCGCGGAGACGCTCACGGCGGGTGCGAAGATCTCGCAGGACAACGGGGCGATGGACTTCATCGCCAATGCCACCGGGGCGATCTACGCCAAGAGTTGGACCCCGCAGCTGCAGAAGCTGTTCGCGGGCGAGCAGACCCCGGAGGGGCTGCTGAAATCGGTGCAGAGCGATTACCAGGGCCAGGTCGGGCGCTGAGGTGGCGACGCTGGTCGCCGATCGTGCCGAGGTGGCGCCGAGGGCCGCGAAGGCCACCAGCCGGGCGCGGCGGTACGGCCAGGGCTGGATCGCCTGGCTGTTCGCCGCCCCGGCGGTGGCGTTCTACACGCTGTTCGTCCTGGTGCCGATGGTTCGGACCGTGCAGTACTCGTTCTACGAGTGGGACGGCATCGGCCCGTCCCCGTGGGTCGGATTGGACAACTACGTGCGGGTGTTCACCGATCCCGAGCTGTCCGGCACGATCGTCAACGCGTTCGAGCTGATCGTGTTCTTCAGCGGGATCCCGGTGCTGCTCGGCCTGGCCATCGCGGCCACCATCCGGCGCATCGCCACCAGCCGGCTCGCGGTCGTCGCCCGGACGGTGCTGTTCGTCCCCCAGGTGATCCCGCTCGTCGCCGCCGGCATCGCGTGGAGCTGGCTGCTCTCCTCGACCGGCCTGGTCAACCAGCTGCTGTCCGCCATCGGTCTCGAGGGTGTGACGCGTGCGTGGCTGGGTGACTTCGCCACCGCGCTGCCGGCGGTCGGGGTGATCGGCGCCTGGGTGCTGCTGGGCCTGTGCACGCTGCTGCTCCTGGCCGGCCTGAGCAAGATCGACCCGGCGCTGTACGAGGCGGCGCGGCTCGACGGCGCCGGGCCGATGCGTGAGTTCTTCTCGATCACCGTGCCGAGCCTGCGGCAGGAGATCGGCGTCTGCGTCACCGTGACGGTCATCGCCGCGCTGGCCAGCTTCGACATCGTCTACATCGCCACGCAGGGCGGCCCGGGCAACACGACGATGGTCCCGGGCCTGGAGATCTACTACCAGGCCTTCGTCGAGCGACAGGTGGGTGTGGCTTCGGCGCTCGCGGTGGTGCTCGTGGTCCTGGTGCTCGTGTGTGTTCTCCCTGTCCAGCGGCTCACCCGGGAAGAGTCGTGATCGTCGGGTGGCGCGAGGCGTGGATCGGCCGGCTGCTGCTCGTGCTGCTGATGGCGGCGACGGTGGTGCCGTTCGTCAGTCTGTTCGTCACGGCACTGCATCCCTCCGGCACCTACCCGGCCGGCCTGGACTGGCCGCGCGAGCCGCGGTGGAGCAACTTCACGAGCGCCTTCGAGGCCGCGCACATGGGGGAACTGCTCGCCTCGAGCGCGCTCATCGTGGTCGGCGTGGTGCCGGTCTCGTTGCTGCTGGCGACGATGGCCGGCTTCGCCATCGGCCACCTGAAGATGGTGGGACGCCGCCCGGTGTTCCTGCTGTTCGTGCTCGGTCTCACGCTGCCGTTCGAGGGCATCGTCACCCCGCTGTACTACCAGATCCGGGACATGGGCCTGCTCAACACCAGGTGGGCGATCATCCTGCCGCTCATCGGGTTGTTCATGCCCTTCGGGGTCTTCTGGATGCGGGCCCATTTCGTCAACATGCCCGACGACATCTCCGAGGCCGCCCAGATCGACGGCGCCAACATCTGGCAGCAGTTCTGGCGCGTCCACGTGCCACTGGCCATGCCGGCGATCTCGTCCCTGGCGATCCTGCTGTTCCTGTGGACCTGGAACCAGTTCCTCCTCGCGATCGTCCTGGTCGACGACCCGGCGAAGCGGACCATGGCCGGCGCGCTGGGCGCCTTCCAGGGCCAGTGGGGAACCGACATACCCCTCCTGTGCGCCGGCTCCCTGCTGGTCCTGGCACCCACCCTGATCGTTTTCCTGATCTTCCAGCGCCGCTTCGTCTCCGCCCTGCTGCAGGGCTCGCTGAAAGGCTGATCCACTGACCGACATCAGAACCACCCGATGGACCCGCCGCCACCTCGACCGGCTCATCGAGAACCCCGCGACCACCGCACCGGCCATCGGCCCGACGGTGCGCGTGCTGCCCCACCACGACGTCTGGGACACGTGGCCGGTGCAGGAGGAGGACGGCTCGACTGCGGTCATTGGTGGTGCCGAACTGTGGATGGCACTGTCCGCGCCCGCCGTCGGCCACCCCGAGGAACGCCACGACCACGCCCGCATCCGGCTGCTCGCCCGCACCGCCGACCGGTGGCGCGACCTCGGCCACGCATTCGCCGACGGCGCGTCGCCCGGCAGCCGCGAATGGTCCGGATCGGCGGTCCGCCGGCCAGACGGCACGGTGTCGGTCTTCTACACCGCGACCGGTGTGCGGGGTGAGGCCCGCCCGACGTTCCACCAGCGGGTCGTCGAGGCACGGCCGAGGCCGCGCGTGTTCGACGGAGTCGTCCAGCTCGACCGGGACGTCGAGCACCGGGTGGTTCTGCGCGCGGACAGCCAGTACCTGCCCGCGGACGAGGTGGTCGGAGGCCCGGGCCGCATCAAGGCCTTCCGTGATCCCAGCTGGTTCCGTGACCCGGCCGACGGACGCGAGTACCTCCTCGTCGCCGCCTCCGTCCCGTGGCACGACCGCTTCATGGGCGCCATCGCCCTCGCCAGGGCAACCAAGGACGGATGGGCACTCCTCCCGCCCCTCGTAGTCGCGGACGGCATCAACCACGAGCTCGAACGACCGCACGTCATCGTCCACCAGTCGCGGTACTACCTGTTCTTCTGCACCAACCGCCACGTGTTCCACCCGGCGGACAGCGCACCCACCGGGCTCTACGGCTTCGTCGCACCGGCGCTGGCCGGACCCTACGAGCCGCTCAACGGTTCCGGCCTGGTGATCCAGAACCCGCCTGCCCGGCCCGACCAGGCCTACGCCTGGCTCCTGCTCCCCAATCTGCGAGTCGAAAGCTTCGTCAACTACCCGTTCACCGGCGGCTCCGGTCCCCAACACATCGCCCCTGAGGCGGCACGAACTCGTTTCGGAGGGACGGCTGCTCCCACTCTGGACCTCGTTCTGTACGAAGCCGGTACCGCTCTGGCCCACACGTACGACCACCGGCACGTGGGGTAGGGCCGTTCGATTGACGATCGCAGCCGACACCATGATCTGTGAAGATCGACTGGTGGTCGTGTCACCGGCGCCTTCTGGTTGGTAGGGCTGGGCGCTTT